>JALWEA010000308.1 GCA_027039465.1 Calditrichia bacterium
TTTGTCCTTGAACAAATAACATCCGGGTCGCGCCGGAATTCGATTGAGTTTATCCTGAAGATTCATCGGATTGATTTTTTGGTTAATTGGTTAAATGGATTAATTGTTGAATGGGTGAATGGGTGAATAGGTAAATGGTTAAGGGTATAAGAGTTAAGAGTGCAAGGGTTAAACGTTATTCGTGTATTCGTTATTCGTGAATCATTTTTTATGCAATCGGTGGCGCAGGCCGCTTTTCCCTAATAACGCTTCCCTTAACCCTTATACCATTAACTCTTAACGCTTTCTCTACTCCCCCATTTAACCATTCAACCCTTATACTCTTAACCCTTAACAAACGGCCCTACCGCCCGCCGTACAATCCCTTCTCTCGGATATACTCCGGTACTCCGTTCGGCAACAGACTCCGCACGGCCCGACCCTGCCGAATACGTTCACGGATTAATGTGGAAGAAATTTCGATGAGCGGCGTTTGCAAAAAAATAATTTTTTCTTTGGGCAAATTCTCAGGAATGTGACCTTCTTTGCGGTCGTACACGACCAATCGAACTTTTTGCAGAATTTCTTCGTAACGATGCCACCTGTGAAAATCGGCAAGATTATCCGCACCGATAAAATAATACAATCGGGCTTGCGGCATCTGCGATTCAAAATATTCAATCGTTTCAATGGCGTAAGAAATCCCGCCTTTTTGAATTTCATAATCGGAAATCCGGAAGCGCTCAAACGGTTTAACAGCCAGATGCAGCATATTCAATCGATGTTTGGCAGGAGTAATATCTTTTCGTTTACCAAAGGGATGGATAAGGTTGGGAATAAAAAAAACGGTCTGTAAATCAAGGGCATCCTGCACCCATTCGGCTACAATAATGTGCCCGATATGGATAGGATCGAAAGTTCCGCCAAACAGACCGATTTTCTTCACGGGATTCAAATCACGATTGTCCCTTCACTTCTTCAGGGATTTTTTTAGCCAATTTTTCAACTTTTTTCATCAGCTTACTGTTGGGAAATTGGGCTTTAAATTTTTCAATCTCTTTCTGAGCCGAGGCCAGATCATCCATTTCAAGATAGGTTTCGATTTTACCCAATTGGGCGTCATCCGCCCAATCCGTGTCGTAATAATTTTGTAAAACCAAATCATAATAAATGATCGCCGCCTTGTATTCATGCATTTTGCGGTAGATGTCGGCGTTTTTGTATTGTTTTTCCGCCAATTTATTTCTGAGCTCCGCAATCTTTTTTAAGGCATCGTCTTTTAAAGGCGAAGTCGGATTTTCCTCAATAAACAACTGGAACTGGCGAATCGCCTTACGGGTGTACTCCTGATCCAATTCCGGTCTGGGCGACAATTTGTAATAGGACAGAGCCAATTTGTATTCTGCCAAAGGCACCAGCTTACTGTGCGGCATGTTGTTGATCAGTTTTTCATATTCGGCTGCGGCAATCAGATATTCTTTCATCTTAAAATGCGATTCGGCCAAATAATATTGCGCGCTGTCCGCAATGGCGCTGGCCGGATAACGCAATGTGACCACCGTAAACTGATCGGCCGCTTCGTAATAGTCTTCGTCATCAAATAATTTTTTGGCATAATGAAAATATTGTTCGGCGCTCCAATTCGGTTGAGGACGCGTTCCCGCGCAATTAAAAAGTAAGGCCGCAACAAAAAGCAGAAGAATACCTTTTTTCAACAATCTATTAACCCTCCACATCCCTATTCATTTTAATTAAGCAACGTCAGGTGACCAACCCGATTCCAAAATAATGGATTTAAACGTCGATTTCTTTAACAAGTTCAAGATTTTTTCAAGCCGATTAAATCGCGCTCAGGTTTAATATCAAACCGTTTAATTCGTTGTTTTCAAATTTGTTTTTTGGGATTTCAATCGTTCAGCTACGAAGGCTGAAG
This sequence comes from Calditrichia bacterium, assembly GCA_027039465.1. Lineage (GTDB taxonomy): Bacteria > Calditrichota > Calditrichia > Calditrichales > Calditrichaceae > Caldithrix. The sequence continues at coordinate 1,913 of JALWEA010000308.1, forward strand.
AACAAATAAACCAACAAGCTAACCGAGCCCAGGATAATCGCCGGTTGCAAATAGCGCGTCCAGCGTGAATAGCTTACCCATTTACCGCGGCAGAAGAGGAACGGACTCTCTTCCAATCGGCCGATAGCGTTTTTCTTAACCGTGTCACTACGCGAAAGTTGCATTTCAAAGGCCACATTGCCTCGGTTCGAATCGGCCGGAGCAATCCAGCCTTGCAATTTCAGTCCAATCCTTCGTTTAATTGATCCGCCAAAGCCTAAGATCTCATTCACCGGTTCCAGATATTCCACTTTCGGTTCAAAGACTTCCAATGCCAGTTTTGCCTTCTTGCTAACCTGAAAAACAGGAATAGCCTTACGATTAAAATAGCGAATCAGGGCGCTACGGCAAAAGGCCTGCTTTTCCGGATTCAGAGAAGAAACAATGATTTGCACTCCGTTCGAATCAAGATATCGATCCACTCTCAACGAATCCAGCGCTTTAAAAAAAAGCGAATCAATTATCGCTTCATTGCTAACGGTCTGTGCCTTTGCAGAAAAAGCGGTAGCCACAGACAGCCAAAGTACTAAAAAAACAGCTTGTTTCACGGTCGTTAAAGTTACTGTTCAGACAAATAGAATGCAACTCCATTGATTAAATCGGAGAAATCGACATTTTCTAAAAAGTCAGGTGCCAAAATTTTGCGATTTTTATTTACTAATTTTTGAACATTTAACTTGATTTTAGCATATAATATAATAAATTACATGTAATAAAACTTATTTGTAGGAGAAATTACATGAGCGTCATGAGTATTCGTATCGACGATAATAAAAGGAAAATATTAAAAATAATCGCATCCATAGAAGGAAAAACTATGGGTAGCATAGTATCCGAATTAATTGATGAATATATTAAAAAGAATAAGAAAAAAATTGCTGAAATTTCCGAAAAAGAAGATTTAAATGCAATAATGAAATTATCGGAAAAGTCATTCAGTGAATGGGATAATGAAGAAGATGAAATCTACAATGAATTATGAAAAATGGGATATTGTTTTAGTACCTTTCCCATTCACTAATTTGAAGACAAACAAGAAAAGACCGGCATTAATTGTTTCGCCTAATGAATACAATAAAAATCCGGATGTTATCGTAGCGTTTATTACAAGCAATTTAAAATCAAGATTTCGCCTGGGTGATCATAAAATCATAGATTGGGAAGGCTCTAACTTACCCAAACCGTCAATGATTCGTATGAAATTTGCGACCCTTGATAAGACAATTATATTAAAAAAATTAGGTAGATTAAGTGTAAAAGATCAGGAATTATTCATAAAAAAATTAATTGATTTTTTTATGAGGTAAAATTCAATCAAATTGTAATGGAATTAAACATGATTAAACTCTCATTATTACAAATGCTTCTCGATTTCCCGAACTAATTTTTCAATCACTTCTTCTTTGCTGCCCTCAATGCGGCAACCGGCGGCTCGGGCATGCCCTCCGCCGTCAAAAGCCTTGGCTACTTTGTTCACATCCACTTTTGACTTGGAACGCAAACTGATCTTGTGAAAATTAGGTTTGATCTCACGCACGAACAAACCGACCTGACC
>JALWEA010000309.1 GCA_027039465.1 Calditrichia bacterium
CCGTAACTCTGATTTAAGGCATTCAAGGCCACATTCACATCGCTGCCGATATTGGCACTCTGCGTGAGCATGGTTCTTTTAAAAGACGGATTGATCATGGGGTCGATGTTTTTGGTGATCAAATCACGTCCGTCGTTCACCTTTTGTAAATTTGCGGCGAAATACAAAACATTGGTCGGGAAATCGGGATTTTGCAATGAATCCAATTTTTCGTAATGAAACAATTTTTGGGTAAACCGCATTACTTCTTGAGTGTTACTCACGGGAATGCGTGCGACATAAACTTCCGGATAGGATTCCACATCGTCCTTGGCCTGACCGAACAAGTCGTTTTGATTGGCGTTCCAGCTACCGTCCAAATCCGCAAAATAGTAATCCGCTGCAAAGGAAAATTTACCGGTGAAAATCATTCGTGTAGGAATCACCTCCGTATCGCCGCCTAACAGAACATAGCGTGTTCCGCGTTTATGGTACGACCAACGAATGAAATTGCGCATGCGTTCCGCATCGTCAACGCCGTTAAAATTTTGACGAATCCATTCCAAGGTGCGAATAACGGTTGGTACACCGCGCTGCGTTTTCCAGTCAGCCAATGCTTCAAACGAAGTTTTCAAGGCATCCGTTGTAATAATCACGTAGCGATCGATCAATCCGCTGGCGAGAAGCTCAGGATCAATGGCATCGGTCGGATCGGGAAGGGTAAATTTGGTTTGAATATGGTTACCCGTGTTTTGCCGCCGAATAAGTGAGGTAACGACTGCCTGATCGGATGGTAAATAGGGCTGCACTCCCTGACGCTCGGCCGTTTCGGTCGTATAATCGATTTCCAAATGCCGATTGAATAACAGTTTCTTTTGGTAAGGTACATATTGAATCGGCCAGACGGCAAAATGGGCGATAGGCTTACCGTTAAAATGTTGAACGCCTAAAAATTTAACGGCGGTTTGTGGATAAGGCGTTGAACTTTCATAAATAGAAAAATCGGGCTGAATGGTCTTTTGATCGCTTTCCTGATTCCATGGCACCTGAGACGGATTAATCGCAAACGAGCCGTCCAGCGCTTCCTGCTCGAGGTTCGTGACTTTAAAGGATCGAATGGTTTGACCGGGCTCAAGCACAACCCGATAGATGTAAACCGGTAAGTCCGGTGAACCGGATTTGGCGGCCAAAGGCGAACCGTTTAAAATTCCGGCATATTCAACATGGTCGTAAGTATTTACCTTGGAAAAAACAATTTTTTGAGGATTATGTTCGATGACAATGGCTTCTGCCTGAACGGTTGAAAATCCCCAAAAAAAGAAAAATAGGATAAGAAGGGTACGCATAGATTAATTCCTCAATTTAATAATCATTTTGAAAAATACTTTTTCGTGATGCAAAAGCATTGATTCAAATCATACTTCGCTTAATTTATTACATTTTCAGCGCGAAAGCATTATTTTTTATTCCCTGTGTAAACGGATTGCCAAAAAAGAAATCCAAAAATTAAGAGGGAAGATTGGGAATCAAGTTAAAACCAAAAGATTTTCACTTTTGATCAACGGAGGCAGCAATCCGTTTTTCGAATTAAATTCCTGCCGTTTTTGAGGTATTTTTTATTCCGATAAATAATCTTCCAATTGTACGGGTCGGTCGTTCACGAAATCGTAAAATGTTTTGCGCTTAATATTGGCCAGCAACAATTTGTAGGAAATCAATGCGTTTAATCGTGAATTGTATGCCTGGCTCAGCCGATTACGATCCAGGGCCAACGCCTGACTATTAATATCGCCATTGGCGAAACGTTTTTTACTGATGGCAAAACTTTTTTCCGCTACATCCACATTCTTTTCCAACAACTGCAAACGGCGCAAACTGGTCTGTAATTCCAGGACGGTACTACGAATATCCCGAATGATGGTAATGCGTGTGTCATCCAAAGAAAGTTGCATTTTCTTTAGCTGAGCTTTTGAAGCCAATACCTGATTTTTGTTGACGCCCCAATCCCACAAAGGAATATTAATCGTTAAAGCCACGCCCCGATTGCCTGGTCTGCGTTTAAGCTCTTCCCAGGAATTATTGAACGTCGTTTCCAAAGGATAGGTTCTTGGGTCTTGTTTGACGCCGATGAAATCGTAGTAGGCTGAAATTTTGCCCGTAATTGTGTGTTGGGCTTTAAGCTGGGCAATGTTAAGTTTTTGCTGTTCAATGGAGATTTTCTTTTCCTGCAGCTCCAGGCGGTTTGCCAAACCGAACCGCACGGCTTTGTCTAGGTCTACTTTTACGATTTGATAAGATAAATCCGTGTTCACCACAACCGAATCCTTTAAATCTATGTTCAATAATTGCTTTAGGGCGTCGGCGCTGGAAAGATGCTCCACGCGCGCCAAATCGTAATTATTTTGCGCCTGACCCAAATCGACTTCCATTTGTAAGGCTTCCACTTCGGCAATGACGCCGGCCTTGAACTTGTTAACCGCCAAATGGTAGGCGTCTTTTTGCTGCTCTAAGGTTTGCCCTGCAATGCGTTCGCGTTCAATGGCGGAATACAAGTTGTAAAAGGTTTGCGCCACTTGATATTCCAAATCCAGTTGTGCCCGCAACAAACGCTTTTTGGATAATTTGTAATTCAGTTGTGCCATTTTTAAGGCCGATTTCAAATAGTTGTAAGCGTAAAACGACTCGATAGGTTGCTCGAAGCCGATGCGTGTATTTAAACGAAACGATTGTTCGTGACGGAAAAAATCCTGCACGTGATAAATTCCGCTAGCCAAATAAATTTTACCATCCGTGGGCAAAGGTTGGGCAATTTGGAGATTCCCCGAAAAGTTGGATTGTTTTATCGGGAAATAATGCAATCCGGCGCTATCCTGAAGGCTACCGATGGTCTCACTGTAATCCGGCAATTGCGCCACAAAATTAACCTGCGTTTTAAAACGGTTTTGAGCCGATTTCAATTGATATTTGGCAATTTTGAAATCTTCGATCAAGCTGCGCATTTGGTAGCTATTTTTGCGTGCAATTTGCTGACATTCTTCCAAAGTGAGATGGCGAATATTTTTAGCTGTCAAAGGGAGCGTTAAAAACAAGCTTAAAATCATTAAGGCTTTCATCTTAATCTCCAAATGTTTGGGAAATTAATATGCTAACAATGTGATTGACATTTCAAGTTAGGTATTCAGGGCAATCTTTTCAATACGAAAGGTACTGAGATTCGGATTTGGCTTGTTTATTCTTTCTTTGAATTCTTGTAATCCTTTTTTATATTTCCATTGAAACCAAATAGACAAGGCGTTTCTGTAAAATTTAAATGTTGTTTTTCTTATTTTGACCTTCGAAATTTGTTCATTTTCTTTCTCACGCCTTGATATTTTATGCCTGACTTCTTGTTTTTTCCCCGGAATATCGTGAAAGGAGCTTAACAATGCCCAAAAAAAGCATTATCCTTATCACGCTTTTAGTGCCGTTTCTTTTAATTATTTTGTTTCGCAATCAAATTGTATTGACGATTGACGCCTGGCAACAC
>JALWEA010000310.1 GCA_027039465.1 Calditrichia bacterium
GGTGGATGACCAGTCCTTGCCGGGTTCCGCTCTTTCATCGGAACAGGTTAGGTTAAAAGGTGTTTCATCATACGCCATAAATCCCCACCTTATGGGCTTGCACGGCGCAACCTAATTCCCAATTAATACATGTCACTATCTTAATAATCCATGGCGCCAGCCGTGGTTCAGTTCCTCGCAATGATAGCCCTTTACGAATAACGAATACACGAATAACGCTTTTCCCATTCATCCATTCAACAATTCAACCCGCACCCGATTAACGAATAACGTTTCCCTTAACCCTTACACTCTTAACGCTTTCCTTCTCACCCCATCGCCCTCAATTCCTTCACAATGCGCTCCATGGTCTTCGGGACTTGTCGTAGAAAGCCGTGAATCAGGTTACTAGCCATTCCGTAAAATGCAAGCGGGCCGATGAAATAGAGATGCGGATATTGAATGCTCTCCCCGATTTCCGTTATTTCCGGGTAATTTTTTCGATTAACCCGAATATTAAAATTTTTAAGAACCGATAGATTTCCTCGGTAGCCTGTGGCGAAAATGATTTTGTCGGCTTCAATCTCATCACCCTTGAATATCGTCACATTTTTTTCGATAGCCAAAACTTCGTGAAAAGCCTTGTAGCGAATGATTTCCATGCGAATCAATTCTTTAAGATAGCTCTCGTACACGCCTCGGATGTGGTACAATTTATTGGTTTCCGAGAAAAAACGTAATTCATCTCGCGAAACCATGTAAACAAGTGAATAAGCCACCAAATCTATTGCTACTTCCGCCGCACTGTTACCGGCCCCAACAACTAAAACCCGCTTCTCCTTAAATTCGTTCCGATCGCGATAGAAATAGGAATGCATTACATACGGATTGTTTTTCGCCCCGGGTACATCGGGAATAAATGGATTGCCCAAGATGCCGGTTCCTACAATTAAAATAGGTGCGTGATATTCGATTCCCTGATTCGTACGCACCACATAAGTGCCGTTCTCAATCTCAACCGAAACCGCTTCTTCCTGCTCACGAACCTTCAGATCGAAAAAATCGCAAAATTTTTCCAAATAATCCGCGAATTCATAAGCCCGACAATAAGGGCGTTCCACATCCAATTTCCAAATGGGGAATTTAACGGAAAGACTGGTCCAATCACGTTGAGGCAATGAAGGCGAGAGCATGAGCATATTGCGGCGGAGATTTCTCCAGGCCTGCCCAACCCGACCCTTTTCCAAAGTTACATAATCAATTTTTTTTGATTCGGCTATTTCCGAGGCTTTTAAACCTGCCGGGCCTCCTCCGATTATAATGAGTTCTTTTTGGATTACTCTATTGGCCATTGGTTATTCTTTTCTTACTCTTCCGATCCGCTCTCCTGTTTGTGTTTTGCTTCGTCCATGATGCGACATGCTTCCATAATAACATTCATCGTGGAATTTTGGATATTGCGTTCCATTTCAACTTCCTGTGATTGGAATTGGAACGTTCCTTCGTCAAGAGCGACCAATTCATACATGGCTTCCTCGCCTTGAGCATGATCGCTTTGGGCGTGCCACAACTGCCCGTTTTTAAAATAAATCTTGCCGTTCACCTTCCCTTTAATCGTCAACAACCCGGTTTTCTTGTTCAAATTTAGCATTTGCGCAACCTCAACCAAAGACAGGTCGTGCAAATCACCGGAAAAGCCCTTTTGTTTTTCTCCGGTATCTTCAATTTTTTTAAGATTTCTGGTACGCGCCAATAATTCTTCCACACGTTGCAAAAGCAATTTACGATCAATGGGTTTGCTAAGATATTCGTCCGCACCGGCTCTAAAGCCGCGAATTTCCATTTCGGGATCATCGAATGAAGTTAGAAAAATAAACGGCACCAACGGTATTTCCGAATTTTCCCGAATCATCCAACAAAGTTCAATGCCGTCCATTTGCGGCATCATTACATCCGAAATGATCAAATCGGGTTTTTCTTTATTGGCTAGTTCGTAAGCTTTTTCACCGTTCTCGGCTTCAATAATTTGGTAATCTTGCCCCGATTTGGTGAGCGTAATATTTAACAAGCGTAAAACATTGGGATTGTCATCCACAATAAGAATTTTGGCTGCCATGCCAAACTCCGGGTTAACTGACTGTCATTTTTTATTGTAAAAATTGATATTCAAATTTTTAACCGCTCCCACTTCGTCCAAGCGGCGAACAGGCGTACTGTGCGGTGCGGAAGTTACTACTTCCAAATTCTCGTCAATTTCCTTGTCAATCTGAAGCATAATTTCCACAAAGCGATCCAACATTTCCTTACTTTCACTTTCGGTCGGTTCAATCATCATCGCCTCTTTAACGATTAACGGAAAATAAATCGTGGGCGGATGCACACCGTAATCCAACAAACGTTTGGCAATATCCAGCGCCTTGGCACCGCGCTTTTTCTGGTTTTCCGCTGACAGAACGAACTCATGCATGGTTGCGCCCGTGAACGGAATCTCGTAAACGTCTTTTAATTTTGTGCGCAAATAATTGGCATTAATCAGCGCATGACGCGTTACCTGCGGCAATCCCTTTTTACCCAAAATACGCAAGTAAGTATAAGCCCGTACAAAAATGGCAAAATTACCGTAAAATGATTGCACCTTACCAATGGAATTCGGGAGATCGTAATTCAAACGGTAAACATCGCCGTCTTTAACCACCACCGGTATCGGCAAGTATTCGGTCAATTTATCATTGACTGCCACCGGACCCGAACCAGGACCGCCTCCGCCGTGTGGGGTTGAAAAGCTTTTGTGTAAATTCAAATGCATTAAATCAAAACCCGTATCCGCAGGCCGTACGATGCCGAAAAGCGCATTCATATTTGCACCGTCCATGTACATCAACGCATCCACTTCATCCATAATGGCGCGAATTTCTTTGAGCTGCGTTTCAAAAATGCCCAAAGTACTAGGGTTGGTCAACATGATACCGGCTACATCATCCGTGGTTTTGGCCCGTAAGTCATTTAAATCAACCAAACCTTCCGCTGTGGATTGCACCGAACGCACCTGAAAACCGGCAATATGCGCCGAAGCGGGATTGGTACCATGAGCCGAATCGGGTACCAAAATGACCGAACGGTTCCGACCTTTCATTCTGTGATATTGTTGAATCAATAACATGCCGGTCAATTCGCCGTGGGCTCCCGCGGCAGGCTGCAAAGTAATGCCCGTAAAGCCGGTAATCTCCAGCAACATTTCCTGCAATTCATACATCAATTGTAACGCGCCCTGTGCCTGTTCTTCCGGCTGATCCGGATGCAATCTCGCAAAACCAGGCAAGGCGGCTACCTGTTCATTGATTTTGGGATTGTATTTCATCGTGCAGGAACCGAGCGGGTAGAATGATTTGTCCACATGATGATTCAAATCGGAAAGTTGAACGAAATGCCGTACGACTTCATTTTCAGCCAATTGTGGCAAATCGGCCGCCTGTTCTCGCAACAAATGATCGGGCAAAAGTGCATTTAATGTCTGTTCCGGAA
>JALWEA010000311.1 GCA_027039465.1 Calditrichia bacterium
GGATTACGATCGGGTGATTCCGGATTATTACGAAAAAGAAATTATTGTGAATCGCGAACAAATGATTCATTCGGTCAAACGTGTTTCTTTATTTTCGAATCCTTTGACCTCTCAAATTTACATTAAGGTGCATCCCGATCATTTGAATATTTACGCCAGAGATATCGATTTTGGCGGCGAGGCCAATGAGAACATTCCGTGCCGTTTTAATTTTGAACCGTTATTGATTGCGTACAACGGTAACTATTTGTTGGACATTCTGCGCCACCTGGATTCGGATGAAGTTCTGATTAAAATCGAAGATGCGGACGGTCCCGGATTGTTCTTTCCTGCGCAGCAGGAAGAAAACGAAGATTTGTTAATGTTGCTCATGCCTGTGAGGTTAAGTGAAGCTGATTAATTTAACATTAATTAATTTCCGAAATATTGAAAAAGAAGACATTCATTTTAACAAGAACATAAATATTCTTTACGGAGGAAACGGTCAGGGTAAAACATCGATTTTAGAGGCGATTTACTTTTTGGGAATTACCAAAAGTTTTCGTGTGGGCGATGAAAAGGCGGTTGTAAAAACGGGTCAAAATTATTTTGATGTAAGCGGAAAATTCGAAAAGCAGAATAGCCAAACGTTTTCGATTCGTGTTTATTTCTCCGGGACGGAAGGTAAACATGTATTTTACAATAAAGAAAAAATAAAAACCTTTTCTTCCATTATCGGAACGGTTCCCATAGTACTTTTATCCTTAGAGGATTTAGATCTTACTTACGGTTCTCCATCGGCAAGGCGTAAATTCATCGATATTTTGATTTCTCAAATCGACCCGAAATATTTGCAATCGCTTAAACAATTCAAAAAAGTCGTGCTCAGTCGGAACAAAGTTTTAAGTCTGATTTCGGAAAACAAGGAGGATTTGGCAAGTTTAAGACCCTGGGATAAACAATTTGCGGAGTACGGGTCGTATTTGCACTATGAAAGGAAGTTAATTTTAAAAGAATTAAGTAGTTACGTTAGTAAATATTATCAAAACATTTCGGGAACCACGGACGAAGTGGAAATTCGCTACCAAAGCTCCGTTGCCAATGAAGACGATGCGGATTTGGAAGAAATAAAAAAGCGAATGTACCAAAGATTGGAAGAGACGCGCCAACGCGATTTGGCTTACGGCTCCACTTCCACCGGTCCGCATCGGGAAGATTTGTTGTTTTTTAAAAATAAGCAGCCGTTAAAAATTTTCGGTTCACAGGGCGAAAACAAAACGTTTTTGATCGGATTAAAATTTGCGGAAGCGTTGCTGATTGAAAAACATTTGAACGAAAAGCCGCTTTTACTATTGGATGATATTTTCAGCGAGCTGGATCAATTCAGAATAAAACAGGTTTTGGAAACCATTCAATCCGATCAACGGCAAACATTTATTACGACAACGGAAGCGGACAAATTCGGGCAGGATAAAGAAGAAATCGATTTTTTTCGAATTTCAAACGGAAAGATTTTAAATGAAACATAATGTTAAAGCAATTGGTTCAATATTAGAAACCGTGCTTAAAGACATCAATGCAGAAGATCCCATTGCCAAGAAAAAAATCATTTCCGATTGGGAGGATTTATTTGATTCCACCATCAGTAAAGTGTGCCGTCCGGTGGAATTTACGGAGGACGATGTTTTGATTTTGGAAGCGATTTCGGAATCATGGAAAAATGAATTGAAAAATATGAAGCCCATTATTTTGACGGCTTTGAAGAGTAAATTTAATCGGTTAAAAATAAAAGATATTAAAATCATATAAGGTGAACACATGTCAGCTAAAGACTATACTGCAAAAAATATTCAGGTACTAAAAGGATTAGAAGCGGTTCGCAAACGACCGGCCATGTACATTGGCGATGTTACCAGCAAAGGTTTGCATCATTTGGTTTATGAAATTGTTGATAACAGCATCGACGAAGCCATGGCCGGATATGCCAGTGAAATTGTGGTAACGATTAACGAGGATGAATCCGTTTCCGTTGAAGATAACGGCCGCGGAATTCCGGTGGATATTCATCCGATTGAGAAAAAACCGGCGGTTGAAATCATTATGACCGTTTTGCATGCCGGTGGAAAATTTGACAAGAACACTTACAAAGTTTCCGGCGGTTTGCACGGCGTGGGCGCTTCGGTGGTTAATGCGCTTTCCAAATGGTGCAAGGTTGAAATCTATCGCAACAATAAAATTTACACGCAAACCTACGAACGCGGCATTCCCACCAGCGAACTGAAAATAATCGGTGAAACGGAAAAGCGCGGCACAAAAATTTGTTTTTTGGCCGACGATGAAATTTTCCACAAGGTTCAATACAAATACGAAATTTTAGCCAATCGCATGCGCGAACTGGCTTTTTTGAATAAGAATTTAAAAATCACCATTCGCGATAAACGAACAGGTGCGGAAGATACGTTTCAGTTTGAAGGCGGATTAAAAGCGTTTGTCGAATATCTGGATGAAAACAGAACGCCGCTGCATAAAGATCCCATTTACATCGAAGGCGAAAAAGACGGTATTCCTGTGGAAATTGCCATGCAGTACAATTCCACTTATACGGAAAATATTTTAACCTATTGTAACAATGTGAATACCATTGAAGGCGGCACCCATCTTTCGGGATTTAAATCGGCTTTGACGCGAACGATTAACAGCTATGCGCAAAAATACAATCTGTTGAAAAACAACGATAAAATTACCTTAACCGGCGAGGACGTCCGCGAGGGATTAACGGCGGTCATTTCAGTGAAAGTGCCGGAGCCTCAATTTGAAGGACAGACCAAAACCAAGTTGGGCAATTCCGAAGTGCGTAGCGCCGTGGAGACCTTGGTCAATGAAAAATTGTTCGAAATTTTGGAAGAAAATCCTTCGATTTCCAAACCCATTGTGGAAAAGGCGATCAGCGCGGCGCGCGCCCGTGAGGCGGCGCGTCAGGCCAGGGAATTGACGCGCAGAAAAACGGCCTTGGACAGCAGCTCGCTGCCGGGCAAGTTGGCGGATTGTTCTTCTAAAGATCCTTCGGAAACCGAATTGTACCTGGTGGAGGGCGATTCCGCCGGCGGTTCGGCCAAGCAAGCCCGCGATCGGCGCTTTCAGGCTATTTTGCCTTTGAAAGGTAAAATTTTGAATGTGGAAAAATCGCGCCTGGATAAAATTTTAGGCAATGATGAAATTAAGACCATCATTACGGCCATTGGTACGGGCATCGGCTCCGATGATTTCAATATGGAAAAATTGCGTTACGATAAAATCATCATCATGACCGATGCCGATGTGGACGGCGCGCATATCCGCACGCTTCTGCTTACCTTTTTCTATCGTTACATGGGTGAGTTGATTCAGCAGGGCAAAATTTACATTGCTCAGCCGCCGCTGTACAAAATCAAAAACGGAAAGCAGGAATTTTACGCTTTTGACGATGAAGAAAAAGACAAAATCATTAAAGAATTAGGCGTTGACGAAGGAAAAGTAACCA
>JALWEA010000312.1 GCA_027039465.1 Calditrichia bacterium
GTAAATGAAAAAGGTGAATTCAATAATGCGGAGCTTCTCGGTAATTTTCATGTCGATCGAATTTTGGGGCGTTTGGAAGTACGCTCCCTTGAATTGGCCGAATTTGCCATCGAGCACTTCAAAGAAATATTCGGTGATTCTTTGAAATTCAAACGAATTGATAAGAAAAAAATAGATCTTAAAAAGCTAAAAGAAAAAGCGATGGAAGAATCACAATCGGAAGATGAATATGAAGATGAAGATAAAATTGATCCTGAATTAAAGCAAAAGGTTCAGGAAAAACTGTATTTGGAGATATTAAATCAAAAAGTCCCGGCTCTAAACAATTTAACACCTAAAGAAGCAGCCAAAAATCCTGAAATGCGTCATGAACTTATCGAATGGGTAAAAGGTATGGCCTATTTTCTTGAAAGGGATAAGAGCATTAATGGAAGGGAAATAATTCGAATGATTGAAAGAGAACTGAATATTAAAATTTAGGTTGATATACCTGCTTGAAAATGAAATGCCAAATTTTTCCTTTAGGGAATTTCGATTCATGCAAGAATTACTTGAACAATATCTTAGGGATTTAAGCGAAACCGCTAATCGCGGCGATGCCCGCGAAGAGAGCTATTACAAACATCTGGATCGATTGATTAAACAATATGCGGCGATTCGGAATATTACACGGATTGATGTAACGATTCTTCCTAAAAAGACCGAAGCGGGCAACCCCGATTTCCGCATTTGGGACGGTCGAAATCATATCACGGGTTACATCGAAGCCAAAGCTCCGACGATTACAAATCTTGATTTCATTGAAGGTACGGAACAGTTAAAGCGCTACCTAGACACTTTCCCGAATGTCATTCTTACCAATTTTTACGAATTCCGCCTTTACCGTGACGGCCAACGTATTGCGCAAGTAATGATCGGCAGACCGCTTGTTGCCAAAAAGCTAAAAACAGCACCGCCCGTAGAAAACATTGATCAATTTAAGGATTTGCTTGATCGCTTTTTCTCTTTTTCTTTACCCAAAGTGCAAACTGCGCGTTCACTTGCGGTAGAATTAGCTAAACGTACGCGTTTTTTACGTGATGAAGTAATCGCCGTAGAAATATCCAGAAACGGGACCAAAGGGCACAAACAACTCATCGGGTTTTACGAAGCATTCAAAAAATATTTAATCGGAACTTTAACGGAAAAACAGTTTGCCGATTTGTACGCACAAACCATTACTTACGGACTGTTTGCAGCGCGAACGCGAGCAAACGGCGAATTTAATCGTCGGATTGCTTTCGACTATATTCCGCATACGATAGGTATTTTACGCGATGTATTCCGTTTTATCTCGTTGGAAGATCCGCCGAAGTCTTTGCAAATTATCGTGGATGATATTGCCGAAATTTTGAACATTGCGGATACCGGTAAAATTTTACACGAGTACCATCGTACCGGTAAAGGTAAAGATCCTATCATCCATTTTTATGAAACCTTTTTGGCCACTTACGATCCTGAAATCAGAGAACGACGCGGCGTCTATTACACACCGGAGCCGGTGGTCGGCTACATTGTGCGCTCCATTCACTCCATTTTAAAATCACATTTCAGGCTGGTTGACGGATTAGCCGGCGAAGCAGTAAAATTGCTCGATCCTGCCGGTGGAACCTTAACATTTCCGGCCGAGGCCATCCGTCTGGCCGCCGGGGAATTCAAAAAGAAATACGGCGAGGGCGGCTTGCATCGCTGGATAAAAAAGCACATTCTGGAAAACTTTTATGCCTTTGAACTGATGATGGCGCCTTACGCCATAGGGCATTTGAAGATCGGGTTTATTTTTGAAGAGCTCGGTTATAAAATGGCGGATGATGAGCGTTTTAAACTTTACCTGACCAACACGCTGGAGATGGAAGAAATCGAACAAATCGCCATTCCCGGATTATCGTCTTTGAGTGAAGAAAGCTATTTGGCCGGACAGGTTAAAAAGGAACAACCAATTCTTGTTATTTTGGGAAATCCGCCATATAGCGGCATTTCATCCAATATTAACAAATGGACGGAACAATTGCTTAAAGATGATATGGACGGCGCTCAAAGTTATTACAAAGTGGATGGGAAACCGTTGGGAGAGAAGAACCCGAAATGGTTGCAAGACGATTACGTTAAATTTTTACGTTTTGCTCAATGGAAAATTCAAAAATCGGGTTACGGAATCGTAGGAATGATCACCAACCACAGTTATTTGGATAATCCGACTTTCCGCGGCATGCGCCAAAGTTTAATGAAAACTTTTGATGAAATTTACATTTTGAATTTGCACGGAAATAGTTTGAAAAAAGAAACCACTCCTGAGGGCGGTAAAGATGAAAACGTCTTTGATATCCGCCAGGGTGTAGACATTGCTCTTTTTATCAGAAATAAAAAGCGAGGCAAAGCGAAAATTTACTATCACGATTTATTCGGCCTGCGCGAGAAAAAGTACGAGTGGTTAAGTAAACGAACTCTTGCGAAGAAAGACTATGAACAAATTAAACCTGAAAGTCCCTATTATTTTCTAGTTAAAAGAGACACGGAAAAAATACAACAATATTTGAAATGGAATAAGATCAATGAAATTTTTCCTGTAAGCAGTGTCGGCATTGTTACCTCACGGGACAACTTTATAATCGGTTTTGAAAAAAGAGAGCTGAAAAACCGACTATTGCAATTCCGCAATCTTGCACAATCGGATGAAATCATTTCACAAGTCTTTAATCTAAAAGAAAAGAAAAATTGGAAAATTAAAGAGGCGCGAAAAAATGTGGCAAAAATCCAAGATTTGGATTTTTACATAAAAGAAATTCTCTATCGTCCGTTTGATAAACGCTTTATATTTTATCATCAAGCCTTGATCGAGCGTATGCGCCAAGATGTTATGCGACACATGTTACAAGAGAATATCGGCTTAACAGTTGGAAGGCAGGGGCAAGTTGTCGGATTAGAGCATTCTTGGAATTTGGCTTTCATTTCAAAAGATATAATTGACTTAAACTTATTTTATCGTGGCGGCGAATTACTTTTTCCCTTGTATCTTTACCCTGATCATCAAAAGAAAAAGACAAAAATCGGTTCTACCATAATGATCGTTTTTGAAGAGGAAAAAGATTACGGTAAAAAGCCGAATATTTCACCGTTCATTTTTGAAAAATCGGAAGAAGCGTTCGGGAAACGTCCTTCACCGGAAGAAATTTTATTTTACATTTATGGCATTCTGTACAGCAATATTTATCGTGAAACCTATTTGGAATTTTTAAAGATCGATTTCCCGCGCGTGCCCTTCACGGCAAACTTAAAAATGTTTCGGAAAATGAGCGCATTAGGCAAAGAAATAGCTGACTTGCATTTATTGAAAAGCCCTGCATTAGATCCACCTGTTGCCAAGTATCAGGGCAGCGGCACAAATGATCGTATTGAGAAAATCATTTACAAAGAAGACGATCAACGCGTCTACGTCAATAAAGAAAAATATTTCGAAGGCGTGGCGCCGGAAGTTTGGAATTACCATATCGGCGGCTATCAGGTATTGCACAAATATTTAAAAGACCGTAAAGGCCGCAACATGGAAGACGCCCCGCGCTATTGCCGAATTGTGACTGCCGTAAGCAAAACCATCGAGCTGCAGAAAAACATTGATGAGATTTATCCCGAAATTGAAAGGGCATTAATTCAATTTTAACAAAAAATGAATCCCGCCGTAATCAAGCATATCAACAGCGGGATACATTAATAAAATCCAATTTAATCCAATTCATCAATCGCTTGAAGTAGATTTTCCAAAAGAAAATTCACCTCGCCTTTGCTGATTATCGTGGGCGGTAAAAAGCGCAAATAAGGGCCTGTGGAAAGGCTAGCTTTTACACCTAATTCCGCCAGACGCTTTTGCACCTTGGCCACGTTTTCGGCCGAACCCAGGGACAGCGCTACCATTAAGCCGCGCCCGTGCGCATCACTGACCATCGGATACTTTTGCTCTATGGCCTTGAGTCCGGCCATCAATTGTTTACTACGCTTAACCACATTGCCCGTAATATTCAACTCTCGCATTTGGCGTGTGGCAATCAGTGCCGCCGTCATGGCCATGGGATTGCCGCCAAAGGTCGATCCGTCGTACCCGTACTTCATGGCCTGGCTGATTTCTTTTTTGGTCACTACCGCCGTTACCGGATAGCCGCCGCCAAACGATTTGCCGATAACCATGATATCCGGAACCACATTGTAACTCATGCAGGCAAACCAATCGCCTTCTTTTACCGCCGTGCGCCCGAATCCGGCCTGTACTTCATCATCAATGATTACCAATCCTTTTTCCTTGGCCAATGCCCACAGCGCATCCACGAATTCCTGGGTAGCCGGTCGATTGCCCGCTTCTTCTCCCTGTACCATTTCCAAAATAATGATTTTAGCGCCGGTTTCGTTGACCAATTGTTTTACACTTTCAATGTTATTGAATTCGGCAAAATGCACCCAATCCAAATTGTGCAAACCAAACGGCTTGCGATATTTTTCGTTCCAAGTTACGGCCACTGCGCCGTGCGTTCGGCCGTGGAATCCGTTTTTAAAAGCAATGACTTTGGTTGTGCCCGTATAGGCCTTGGCAATTTTCAAGGCTTTGTCCACCGCTTCGCCGCCGGAATTTTGCCAATAAAATTGGGTCAACCCCTCTGGCATCATGGTGTGAATTTCTTTCAGAAAACGCGAACGGGCAATTTGGATGCGGTCTTCTTTCATGGAAATCAAAGTGCTAGCCTGATTGTAAAGTCCTTTTGCGATTTCTTCGTTGGCCATGCCCAAATTGGTGGCGCTGTAATTGCTGTCGGTATCCAAATACCATTTGCCTTTGGTGTCCATTATCCAGCAACCGTCGCCTTTAACTGGAATAATATCTTCCTCCGGATGCGAAACCGGGATTTTAAATTGATGGTGCAGTTCAATGGCTTCGGCCGTGGCAATTTCCGAAAGCTCCAATTGCTCGGTAATACGGTTTAAGGCTTCCTTGCTCAGACGGGCATCATCCAAATAAGCAATCACCCGATCCGCTTGTTCGGCGGTAACGGGTGCGCGTAATGAGGGAAGAAAAGTTTTTAATTCTTTGATATGCTGATCGGCTTTGCCGGCAAGCACATTGGTTAAAACTTCAAAAATCCGTTCCGGTGTGGCATTGGTACGCTCCGGATGGGAAGCGCGATCGTAAACAAGCGCTTTTTTCAATCGATCCATGATAATCCCCCGAGTTAATTGAGTGTGTTTTGAAAGTTGCCGAATAATAAAGAATAAATATACGCTCATTTGTGATATTATGCACTCAATTGAGAAATCGAAAAAATCCGTTTCAGCGGCTTTCAATTAAATCGGACTTGGCCGACTAAGGTTTTGACACAATTGAAGAACTACGACAACTGATCGGTGGCCAAATTTACCGCAAATCAAAGACCTGCGGAAATCGTGCGCCGACGGATGAATTCCCCAAGAAAATTAAAGTTAGAACTTGCATTAAAAATTTTAAATTTGTATTCTTTGCTATTGAAAAACCGCAGGTAAAAATATACGGTAACGTCATGAATAAATTTTTAACGGTTTTTTGCACGCTTCCCGATGCTAATATTGCAGGAAAAATGGCCGAGACTCTGGTTGGGGAAAAGCTGGCTGCTTGCTGTAATATCGTATCCAATATCACATCGGTTTACACTTGGCAAGGGCAAGTTCAGCGCGATTCCGAAGTTTTGATGATCATTAAAACCACGCACGAAAATTATGGGCCGTTGGAAAAACGAATTTTGGAATTGCATCCGTATGAGGTCCCCGAAATTATTGCCCTGAATATCGAAAAGGGAAGTGCGTCGTATCTTAACTGGATTAATCGGGTGGTTAAAAATGACTGATTACCAACAACTTGTAAATCCGAGATCGGACAGTTACAAAATTACGTTTGATTGTCTGAATGCCTATTTGCAGATAATTGCGGATTATCAAAAGAAAAAATCGTTTTCCTGCGACGATGTTTTTGAGGAAATGCATGCGCTGTCCCGCTACGCCATTAAAGCGGAGCCGAACAAGGTTTTGATCCGTCGTACGTTTACTTATTTGTTGAATCACTGCAAACGCATTCTAAAATCGGATCGTAATCCCAAAGAAATACTGGAAGCTCTCAAGGAACGCGTTGAAAGCGAGCAAGTTGCCCTGCAACAAAATGCGGAAAAAATAGGATCAATGGCCTCGAGAGCGATTGCTCAGTCTAACCGCGTTTTAACCATGAGCAATGATTACCTGGTGCAGCAAACATTACTCGATGCGCTAAAGCAGAAACGTCATTTCGAATTGTTTGTGCTAAAAAGCGATCCTTTGGGCGAAGGCGCCGAATTTGCCGAATTCATGGCCGATCAGGGTGTTAAAACCAGCGTGGTTGACGATTCGCAAATGGGCGTGGTTCTTCCCAAAATCAATCTGGTGGTTTTGGGTGCAGATCGTTTGTACGAAAAGGGTTTTGTGCATCGTTCGGGGACACTTCCTTTATGTTTGACGGCTAAATATTTCAACGTACCGATTTATTTGGTGGCGGATACCAGAGTGATTTTGTTTGAACGCGAACGCTCCGTAAAATATCATGAATTTGACGGCGACGAAATTTACAAGCCCAAAAATCCTGAAATCCAAGTACCGAATATTTATTACGAATCAACGCCGTTCGATTTAATTTACAAAGTCGTTTGCGAAGACGGCATTTTTGAAATGCATGAATTTATTAATTGGTATTTGATGGAGTAAATTATGTTATCAGGCAGTTTTATCGCTCAATTGAAAGAAAAAAATTCCATTGAGATTCCTTCCGAAATCGTAGCAAAATTGGATTTAAAGGAAGGCGACAAAGTCGAAGTTTCCATCAAACGGATTCGGGTGGGGCGCCTGGGAATTCATATTTCCAAAAATCCTTTAACGCGATTGTTTGATCTGGCCGAGGAGGCAAAACAACGATGAAGATCATGACCTGTTTTATTGATGCCTCGGCCTGGCTTGCCATTGTAGACCCAAATGAAACCAATCATCAAAAGGCGCGGGATTTTTTCGAATATTTATTGGAAAGAGACGCCAAGTTGGTAACCAATAATTATGTTATCGATCGGGTTTTGGAAGAGCTCAGAAAACGTTTTGACATTGACTTTGCTGCCGACTTTATGAAAATTATCGAAGAATCGATCATAACCATTAATTTGCGCATGGATTGGATTTCCAAACGCGTGCGTCGTGCGGCCATTAGTAATTTTTTACGTTCCGGCAATAAAGATTTGAAACTGTATCATTTTTACTTAAAAGAAACCATTAAACGCAAAAAGGTCGATATGATTTTTTCGTACGATCCCAATGTGTTTGAGTTCGGAATTCCCGTAATGCCACAGGTAAATTGAGCGTATGAGTCATCTGTTTTACGATACATTTGGTATGGAAAATACGCCGTATGTGTTTTTGTGCGGCGACGAGTCTCTGGAAATTCTACGGGGAACTTTGGCGCGCGAATTATCCGGACAGGGCAAAACATCGTTGTTTATCAGCGATTCTCCCATGTCTTTTCCTGTTGAAGGCCAGGTTTTGGTGGATATCAAGCCGGAGTTGTTAAAGCGAAAAATCGATTCGGACAAAGCCGGTATTTTCAGTTTGTGCAGCGAAGTAAAAGACGATTTGCTCATGCCCGTTGAGCCGGATTTACTTGGCGATTTTTTTAGTGACTTGCCGAGCAATACGTATGTTATTGGTGCTGTTAAACGTATGCCTTTGCCGTTAATTGAAAAGGTCGTGTCCAGCAGCCAATTTATTTTTATTAACGTTTACGGTTTTGGCAGCCTTGGAGGGCATTTAAATAAATTCATCAATGAATTCGGGAAAAAATCTCATATTTCGTTTGCAGAAAAACTAAAAAAACAATGGCGAAATTGGTCGGTACAATTTTGTCCCGAGCCCACCGGAAAAAGCAAACCGTTCAAACGTATTTTGTATTTGAATCAGGTGAAAACGCTGATTGATGAAAATCAGGTCATTCCCATCGTGCGTAATATTGCGGATTTATATGATCGGGTGTTTATCGGCGACATCAACGAATACAAGTTAAAGGAAATCCAATGACCCTGCCCAAGGTATTGATTTGCGGTACCAACGATCACGCAACGGCTTGCGCCCTTCGACTGTTCCGCGCGGGTTTTAACCCCGTTTTGTTAAGCTTGAATGCCCCTTTGGATTTGCACCATCATCGTACGTTTACCCGTGCCGTGCATCTCGGCGTCAAAAGCATCGATTCGATTCGCGCCCGAACCTGGAGTAATGCGATTGAGCAAAACGAGCTTGATCTCAACGGCACGTTGGATGAATTCATTCGATATGAACAATTGAATCAGGAAATTCCCATTGTTCTTGAACAAGATCTTAAAAAAGGATTTAAATTCCCGGTGGACTTTGCTGTTTTGCTTGATGATGATGTTGCGCAAACGGCTTTATCTCATCTGGACGAAAATGTAACGTTGATTGGTCTTGAAGAGCAACCGGCGGAAAACATTCATTACCGCATTGCTACGGATTCAAAATACTTGGGGCGGGTGATTTATCCGTTCAATAAAGACGCCTTTATTTCCAACGAAAGAGCCTTTAAATCGAAAGGCACAACGCTAACCGCACCAAAGGATGGGATTTTTCAAACTGAGAAAGATGTGGGGCAAACGGTGTTTAAGGGTGATATGATCGGAACGGTGAGTGAGGCGCCTTTGAATTCCCCAATAGACGGAATTATTTACGGGCAGTTGAACAGCGGTATTTTTGTGAGCAAAGGGCAGAAAGTGATTGAAATAAAAGACAAAGCGCAGGCGGATACGGTACGTATTTTGCCGACGGAATCGTTTGCCATTGCCGGAGGCGTTCTGGAAGCGATTTTGTTCCATTTAAGCAATAAAGTTTCATAACCCACCCGCGGCCTCTTCCTGCGAACGCAAGGAAGGTGCCAATTAATTAAAGCGTGTAAAAAACTATGAAGCTGCATGAAAGATTATGGTGAAACGAACGGATTATGCGGCGTAAAATACAAACAGCAATACGGTGACTTTAATCGAAAAATCAAGGAGGGTGTTTCCGAATGTCGTCTGATCAACTGATGCACTTTTTTGCGGTAACCCGCGATTATGTTTGGGGCGTTCCGTTGTTGGTTCTTTTGGTGGGAACCGGCATTTATCTGACGATTCTTCTCAAAGGAATTCAAATCACCAAACTGGCGCATTCGTTGTATTTGGCGTTGATTAAACGTAAAGAAGACTCGGATCAGCCGGGTGATATCAGCCATTTCCAAGCGTTGATGACGGCCCTTTCCGCCACGGTGGGTACGGGAAATATTGCCGGAGTGGCTACGGCCATTACGGTCGGAGGTCCCGGAGCACTTTTCTGGATGTGGATTACGGGACTGTTCGGTATGGCCACCAAATACAGCGAAGCGGTTTTGGCAGTCAAATATCGAAAAGTGGATGAAAACGGCCAGATGAGCGGCGGGCCGATGTATTACATCCAAAAGGGCCTGAACATGCGATGGCTGGGCATTTTGTTCGCCATTTTTGCGGCCGTTGCGGCCTTTGGAATCGGTAATATGGTACAATCGAATTCCGTGGCCGAAGCTGTGAATTTAAGTTTTAAAGTGCCGAATGTATACACCGGACTGGTTTTAATGGTTTTAACGGTTTTGGTGATTATCGGCGGGATTAAGAGCATCGGTCGGGTAACTGGTTGGCTGGTGCCGATTATGATTGTTTTTTACTTTGTGGGCGCCTTGCTGATTTTGATCATTCAGGCCGATAAACTACCTGCCGTATTTGCCTTAATTTTTAAAAGCGCTTTTACGGGACAGGCGGCCACCGGCGGTTTTCTTGGCGCATCGGTGATGCTGACCATTCGCTGGGGAGTGAGCCGGGGCGTTTTTTCCAATGAATCCGGTTTGGGCAGTTCGCCGATTGCCGCAGCGGCAGCCATTACCAAACATCCGGTAACGCAGGCCTTGGTCTCCATGACCCAAACCTTTATCGATACGCTGGTGATTTGTACCATGACCGGCCTGGTGATCCTTCTTTCCGGACTTTGGACGAGCACGCCTTTGGTGACAGGCGCCAAATTAACTTCCCGTGCGTTTTCGGCTACGTTGCCTGCGGTGAGCTGGCTGCCGGAAAACTACGGCGGTCTGATTGTGGCCATTGGGCTTGTGCTTTTTGCCTATTCCACCATTTTGGGTTGGAGCTATTACGGTGAAAAAGCCATTGAGTATTTAACGGAAATCGGGCCTAAAGTGCGGGCGGGTATTGTTTATTTGTTGATTTTAATTTTGCTGGCTCCATTTTACATTGTTCAGCATGTTGCGCAAGGTAAAGTTATTCTGAGCAGCTTTCTCATTTTGCTGTATGTGTGGCTGTATTTACGGGTTCGGGCAAAGCTGATCAATCCCGATTTGAAGACCATCATCACGCTGTATCGCGGTGCCTTTGGGGCGTATGTTTTGATCGGTACGGTTGCCCAATTGAATTTGGTTTGGCTGATGGCCGACGTGTTTAACGGCTTAATGGCTTTCCCGAATTTAGTCGGTTTAATCGGTCTTTCCGGTGTGGTTGCCAAAGTGACCAAAGAGTATTTTAAGGATGAAATGAATTAATAAATAATTTGACAAAAAAAAATAAAATATTTATATTTGGAGTCTTGTATTAAAAACAACGAGCCAGTAGCTCAGTCGGTAGAGCAGCGGCCTTTTAAGCCGTTGGTCCGGAGTTCGAGTCTCCGCTGGCTCACATTAGAAAGCCCGAAGAATTGGAAGATTCGCCGGGCTATTTTTATTTTGGATGGTTTGATTTTTTAAAAAAGCTCAGTGGGTAGAGCAGTCCCGAGCATCGCATAGGCGTCAACTTAAGAGTCCTTAAAAAGACTGGACTCCTACCATTTCTTTTATTATATTCCTTCCATGAGCACGATAATTAAATCCAATGGC
>JALWEA010000313.1 GCA_027039465.1 Calditrichia bacterium
AGTCCAAATCGCAGCGACGACCGTCCCAGTATTCGTTGTGACCGTCCCAATTGAACACATAGCCCCAATGGAACGAATTGGTAATGCGCGAATACGAAGCCGCCCAATAATCCGAGCTGCCTTCCTGCAAGGACATGGTTTCACCGCTGTAAGACATACCGCCGGTTAAATTCGTTTGAAAAGAATGCGCATGTTCGTGCCAAATCACGTCGGCATCTTCGGCATCATCCACACCGCCTTCGCCAAAGGCGCAATAATTGGATGAACTCATGTAATGGGAATTGTCATCACCGTTTAATCCGTGCGGATCGACTTTGAATTGGTGTTGTTTAGGCTCATCGTAACCCAAATCCAAAATCAAATGTCGGGTGGAAAGATCGATGTGGTAATAGACCATCACGTCTTCGAACTCCTGTTGATGGCGCGTATAACGGAAAGCGGAAGAATCGGCCAATTCGGGAAAATTATCGGCCGGATTTTCTTCGTCGGAAAGCACCGCGTAAGGACCTTTTAATTTGTACAAACCGCCTTCATAGGTAATATCGCGCAAAACGGCTTCCATTCGTTGATTATTCAACGAATCCGAATCGGCGTCGTTGTTATCTTTAAAAGCGCCGCCATAATCCACGCCGGCCGTTGTTAAAGGATCGGGATTAAAAATCAGCCCTTTTCCTTCATGGAACATTTCCAGGTCTTTCACATTGCTAATGCGTCCGTCGATGGCATTGACCAGCACTTCCCAATCTCCCATCGGTTTTTCCGTAGGAATTGAAACGCGCCAGCATAATTCCGTACCGCGGTCTTTGCTTTCGAACCAAACCAAATTAGCGGTTTGCTCGCCAAGCATTTTACCGGTTACCTGCAAATAGGAACGCGCAATGCGTATGGCATCGTCTTTGCCGATTTGTGCCGTTGCATTAAAGGCGTGAATGGTCGGTCGATAATGGCTGGCTACAAAAGTAACGGCTTTATGCGGATTTAAAGTAACCACAATACGTCCGTCATAAACGGGAATGTTATTAATGACCTGGTCGAAAAAGACATGAAATCCGCCCGGTGTTTGTCGAACACGTACTGTTTTAAGCGTGTTTGTAAACGCATCGATACCGTATTCTTTGAAATGATCTTTTAAATAGGCACGCGCAATTTCTTCGGCGCTGCCCGAATATCCCGGTTCATACAAATTGTAACGATAACGATAAATACCGGTTTTTTCATCCATGCGACCTAAGGCTGATTTTAGTGTCGGATATTCTTTAATATTATTTTTGATTAAAGAACTTTGCGGCAAATGGTTACCGGCAAAACCCAAGGTGAAAAATCCTAAAAAAATAAAGACGGAAAGAACGGTAGAAAGAAAACGCATAAACGCCTCCAAAATTAAATATGAAAATCATATTTTGGAGAATACTTGAAATACAAACAACCCATTGTGACAAATTGCAAAAAATTAAATAAATTTTAAGTCAAGACACTTTGCTGTTACCTGCAAGGAATCTTTTACATCCAATTAAATGAAAGAATCTTGGGCAGCGAATCACAAAGTTTTGTAAATTTTAGAAAATGAAATAAATCAAGGAAAGGAAAATAGAATATGCAGGACAAATTTAAAAAATCCGTTGATAAGCTCAGAGATCAGGTAAATAAGATCGATGATTCCAAAAGCGAAGTTAAAGCCGAGATGAACGAGCTGATTAACGATTTGGAACATCAAATGGAGCATCCGGAAGACAATGAAAAGTTGGAAGAGCTCAATCAAAAAGTACCAGGACTAATTACGAAATTTGAGCTGGAACATCCGAAGCTGGCGGAAACATTGAATGAACTTATGGTTATTTTGAGTAATATGGGGATTTAACCATGGTGCATCGATGAAGGGACATTAATGCATGCAAGATAATCGATCCTTACATTAGGATCGATTTCTTTTTACGGGCCTTTGGGACTGATTGCTATCAGTCCCAAAAACATAAGGCATCTGACTGATAGCAATCAGTCAGAAGCGCGGTAAAATCGGTGCCTTTTATCATTACTAACCATCTTATCCTCTTCACCATTATCTCCGAAACTTTCATTATTCCCCTTCCCAACAAAGGCTTGTTTTTAGTGCAAGATATTCTTATCTTTTCTAAGTTTGTTTAGTTTCTTAATCAACTAAGTCTGGATTTTCGAATGAAAAAAATTACAATCGGAATGCTCTTTATTCTTTTTCTGACATTTTTTTCCTGCTCCCACAAGCTCGTACGTCCCATGCCCTTAAAACACCACCAACGCTCCAAAGTTGTTTTGGGAGTCGAAAACTTTCTGCAAAATTACAAAACATTAGTCAAAGGTAAACGCGTGGGATTGTTAACCAATCCCAGCGGAGTAGATTCCAAATTGCGCAGTACAGCCGACCTTTTTGCCGCCGATCCGGACATTAATCTCACCGCCCTGTTTGGGCCCGAACATGGCATTCGCGGCGCGATTTATGCCGGTGAAAAAGTTTCGGACGAAGTAGATCCGCATACGGGTGTGCAAGTTTTTAGCTTGTACGGCAAGCACCGAAAGCCGACCAAAGCAATGATGGATAAAGTGGATGTGGTTTTCGTGGATATTCAGGATATCGGTTTACGTGCTTATACTTATATTTATACAATGGCTAAAGTGATGGAAGCTGCAGCCGAATTTGACAAGGAAGTCATTATTTTGGATCGTCCCGATCCCATCGGCGGTGAAAAAATCGAAGGCAACCTGGTAGAGCCTCAATTCGAATCATTTGTCGGCATGTTTCCCATTCCCTATCGCTACGCCATGACGATCGGTGAATTAGCCAAATTGTTTAACAATGAATTCAACATCCATTGCCGCTTAAAAGTAATTCCCATGGTCGGGTGGCAGCGTAACATGCTCTGGAAGGATACGGGATTGTTGTGGGTGCCTACATCCCCTCATGTCCCTCATTGGGAAACCGTACTTTACATGGGCGCTACAGGCACATTCGGCGAATTGCACGTGCTTTCGGAAGGCGTGGGTTACACTTCCCCGTTTGAAATCGTAGGCGCGCCATGGGTGGACGGTTATCAGTTTGCCAGGGCTTTAAACGACCTGCATTTACCAGGTGTTATTTTTCGGCCTTTATACTTTAAGCCCTACTACGCTCATTACAAAGGGCAGGTCTGCCAGGGAGTGCAATTACACATTACCGATCCGTACATTTTTGATTCATACAGCACCGGTTTGTACATCATGCAGACTTCCATGAAATTGTATCCCGACCATAATTTGTTCGGGCAACCCGATCGCGTTTCCATGTTTAACAAAGTCATGGGCTGCGACTGGATTACAAAAGACCTTCAGCAAGGAGTGCCGGTGGAAAAAATTATTCAAAAATGGCAGCCCGACATTGAAAAATTTAAAGAAATGCGCAAGAAGTATTTAATTTATTAAGGAATATCGTTTGAAGGGAAAGTGAATAAACATTGGGAACGGCCTTGTGG
>JALWEA010000314.1 GCA_027039465.1 Calditrichia bacterium
TGTGCTGCCCCGGAGCCTGTAATTTATTTACCACTTCCATGACCTTTTGTCCCAAAATATTGTACACGGTTAGTTGCACTTTTTCTGCTTTTGGAATTGAATAGCGGATGGTCGTGACCGGATTGAACGGATTGGGAAAGTTTTGCTGCAACTCGAATTTCGCCGGGACACCTTTGGCAATGGGATTTTCAATATCGGTAAAGCGCACATCATATTGGGCATCATCCAAATACAAAGCGCCTTCGTGGAAACCGCCGGGAAGTTGCCTGACAACCACACTTTGAAAATAAATTTTACCGTGACCTGCTATTGAATCCAACGGAACAATGATCATTTTCCAGCCCGCCCAATCTAACGTATCCGTAAGAGCTACCACATCGGTCGTATCATCGCGGTCGAACCATAGCTCAAACAAATTGTGGCTAAAATCGCCGTAAACCCAAATGCCGAATTCCGTTCCGCCGTCAACCGGCAATTGAATGCCGCCGTTGTGCTGCAAACGGCAAACACCGCCCGAATCTTCCGTAAATTTGTAGGATAACTCCCCGGAATAGCTACCGGATATGCGCCGCAAACTATAGCGGTCGAACCAGGTTAAATCCGCATCCGTTCCTTGTGTTGTGGAATTATTGTCGGGGTCAGGCCAATTCTCTACCGATTCGAAGCCGTCCAAAATCGGGCCGCTGCCGTAATCCTGAGCCCAGGTACGAAACGGGATGGTTACGGTATCGGCTAATTGTAAATTATCAACATCGGTTAGCCCGGGCAAAAAGCGTACAAAATATTGGGCATTTGGCTTTAGCGGGTTACGCGGCTCGAAACTTAATACCCCCCGGCCATCTCTTGAAAAGACTTCTCTGGATCGTAATGCTAAAATGGTACCGGCCGAATCTAACAATTGATAATTTTTACGGACTTTATTTTTATCGGGCAGATTATTAAAAACCGCAAAAACCTGTAATTGGGTGCTGATATCTTTTGCCCCTTTGGCCGGAAACGAATTTAACAAAGCCAGATTGGTATAATAGCGCGTTTCAAAATCGAACTGAAAAGGAGCTGCCAAATGAACGCCATACGCATTTTGAGCTTGTGTTGAAACGCTTACCGTGTACTTTGTTTTTGGGGTTAGATTGGAATCCGGCATAAAAACAAACGAACTGCTATCCGTCGCCCAATCGAAGCTTCCCGTTACATTCGGCTGTATGGAAAACGCCTCTTCCGTGGCCTGTTTTCGCATGGGGAAATCAAACGAAATTGCAATATAATCCTGAACCCTTACACTGTCCGCCACGGGTTCATAGTCCACAACTTGCGGTGCAATATGATTTTTTGCGGTTTCAAAATGCCAGGTAAAGGCGGAACTTAATGCCTGGCCCTTTGTATTTTTAGCCGTCGTATCGATCGTTACTTCATAATCCGTTTTTCTAGCCAACGTATCTTTAAGAGCGTACGTTAGCACCTCACCGCGATCATCCCAATAAAAGTAACCGCGAGTAGATGGATTAGTCGTAAAAGCCTCTTCGGTGGCAATAGTGTCCATCGGCTGGCTAAAAATTACCACTAAGTCAGAATGCGTTATAACTGCGGTGTCCCCTTGCGCCGGTACGGTTGTGTAAACTTGCGGCGCTTTATTACTTACTTTGTTTAAAAATCCGTTGGCAAAAGAAGTGGCATTGGCCTTAACCGTTACTTGTACCGTATCGGGTGCATAACTTCCCGCATCCATTACCACTTGATAGGTTCCAGGTTCAACATTCTCAAACATAAAAAACCCGTTCTTATGGTAATCGGTAATGTACGTTCGGTTACCCGGCAGCAGGCGTACCAAAGCATGCTCAAGGGCTTTCTTTTTGTCGTTGGGCAAACCGGAATTGTAATTGTAGGAATAGCTGACATTCTCATTTTTTGAGCGAACAATGCCCGCCACAACGCCATCCGGTAACGGATCTAATCCATAATGTTGAATAAAAGAACGCAATAAAACGATGGATTCATGTTTACGATAGTCCAAATTCATCAAGCGAAACGAATTCGGCAAATAATCATGAAACGAGCCTTCCGAAAGGGTACCCGGCATATTCAAATAGCGCAATACGCCCAATCCGGATGTTCCCCAATTGTAGAACGACCAGTCGCCGCGAACATTTTCATAAGAATAAGGCCAGTAAGTCCATTGACGATCCATTTTTTGGAATTGGCTCCACATGTCCAGACCCATTTGTTTGGCTTCAGGAAACACGGGACTGTCGTCATATCCGCGGAAAAGAACCAGGGGATAATTGGCCGTGGCATTTACCGCATTGCTATGAATGGAATGAAAGTAATCCACATTGTTGGCATTGGCATCCGCATCGATTTGAGAGAGCGGCAAATCATCCACATCCCTATTTTGCGTGCGACTGATAAAAACCGTGGCATTGTGCTCTTGCAAAAGTTGCATTAAATACAGACCTTTGGTCAGGTTGCCTTCGGATTCCCAATAGCCTGTTTCCGGAATATAGCGATCATTAGCCGGATCGTGCCCGCCGTGTCCCGGGTTTATGTAAATTTTAATTCCGTTAAAATCCTATGCATTGAGAATAGCTATAAAAAATATCAACAAACCTATTATTCTTTTCATAAAAGCCTCACTACCGTCCTATTTTCAAGGTTGCCATAAAAATTTGACCGTTATCGGAAGCAAAAACCAGTTTGGAAAGATCGCTGCTCCAATTGGGGTACATTTCAATGATATTCGGTGTATTTGTAACCCGCAAGCGTTGCTTTCCTGCGGCATCACTAATATAAATTTCCGAAGCGGTAAAATAATCGCCGTTATCTTTATCAACCATATATGCAATCCATTTTCCGTCCGGTGACCATTCTGCGGCATTGGCATAGCCTATTTTTACCAAAATATTGCCATCCAAATCGCAAACGTAGGTTGCATCGCCGGCATAAGTAAACAGCAAACGATCTCCGGTCGGAGACAGCCGTGGCCAAATGTAAATACCAGGGCCTAACGGTTGTAATGTTTTTTCTTGTCCGTTTTGCAATAAAACGATTTTTCTGTTATGAATAAACACAGCCTTTTCTTGTAGGGTCTGATTTTTTTGTAAGATTGTTGGTCCCACTGCTTTTTTTTGCGGAATGTTGTTTTTAAGAAATAAGATCGTATTACCTGCCAAATGGGGCGGTGTTAAATCGCGCGCCTTTTCAACCACGGTTATTTCTTTTTTATCCGCTAAATTTAATTTTTTAATGGAATAGTAATTTCGTCGGTTTGTCATTTGTATTGAACGGAAAACCACATATTTTCCGTCGCGAGAAATTTGATATTCGTATCCGGCTCCGTTTTCCGCCGTGAGTTGTTCGATTCTCTTTGTTTTTAGGTTCATTCGGTATAATCCTGAAAATCTCGGCCCACTGAATAAAATATTTTGATTATCGGGCGTGAATTTCGGGAAATAGAAGGCTCCCTGCTGCGGATTGGTCAGCG
>JALWEA010000315.1 GCA_027039465.1 Calditrichia bacterium
CGTCCCATTGTCCTGAGTTCCGCCGATAAAGGCGTTCGTCGTAGGATGACGATCGGCGTCGTAATATTGCGTTACATTGTAACCGTTGTCTTTGCTCTCCCAACTTTGCCCCATGTCCGGAGAAAACCAAACACCGCCGTCGTTTCCGGCGACCAACTCAAAATTAGTATTGCTTGTTTTAATCGGTACCAAGGCATGCTGGTCGGCGTGAACGTAAGGATAATCACTGCCGGTGTACCATTCCGTTAATTGCGTAACATTCATGTTAGCGCCGTTAATTTGCACGCGATAAAGATTAATGCCGCCAACGTAAACAATATCTTCATCCAAAGGACTTACGGCCAAATCGTTATCGTACCAACCTTGGCTGCCCAACCAATTGGTGGAATTGCCATAGTTGACCCAGGTATTACCGGCATCTGCAGAGCGGAAAAAACCGAGCAGTCCGGAATTATCATCCACCGGAGAAGCGTAAACGATGTTGGTATCTGTAGGAGCAATGGCCATTTCAATACGAAAATGATCGGTAATCTCCTCGCTAACGTAGTTCCAGGTCAAACCTCCATCGGTCGATTTGTAAATCCCGCTGGAATAGACGCAAATGAATTGGGTATTGAATCGCAAAGGATTGGCCACGATTTGTTGAACGCGCTGTCCATTGTTAAAGACCTCTGTCCAATTGGCGCCGCCGTTTGTACTGCGATAAACGCCGGAATTGGTTGCGACCAGCAACGTGTTCGGATCATCGGTATCGACAATCAGACGGTTCACATAGCGGAAGTTGTTGTTGGAAGCCGTACTGGCAATCTGGCTCCAGGTCTCGCCGCCATCGGTCGATTTAAAGACGCCGTCGCCCACGATGGCATCGGTATTGTAAAACCCTTCGCCGGTTCCCGCGTACAAAATGTCCGGTTGATTTTTACAAATATCCATGGCCGTAACCGAAAGAACCGGCAAATCGTCGGTTTTGCACACCCATGTGGCGCCGCCGTCCGTGGTTTTCCAAATACCGCCGCCTACGGCGCCGGCCCACCAAATATCGGAATTGTTAGGATGAACGACGATAGCGCGGGTACGTCCGCCAAAATTAGCCGGGCCGCGTTCCACCCAATTTAAATCGTTGGCACGCGTACTCTCCAACGATGGCGTTGTTTGCAAGGCCTGCTTTAATGCCCGAAAGCGGTAGCTTCCCTTGTAAGAATAGCCCTTACCGATAATGGAACGTAAGGCAATTTCTTCTTCCATGGCTTGGTCGGGTTTATCGGGACGTTTATGCCCTTCTTCTTCGTTTTCAAAATCGAGCGCTTTTTCGACACTAAATAATTTTGCAGTGTGCTTAAAAAGGGTTTGCGGGTTAAAAGTGAATAAGGTGATAGCCAAAAAAGCAGCCATCGAAAAAAAGACGAGTATTTTCTTCATAGTAACCTCTTTGTAATGATGAAACCAATTGGAATTTTTATAATAAAACGATAAATCCGGTCACATATTCCGATAGCAAAATTTTTACCGGAATGCATTCAATATCTGTCAAAAATTTTTGTTAAAATACGAAATACAGAATAATGGAAAATAACGAATGTCACATAAACGGATTTTTTAAGTTTGCAATCTGAAAATTTTAGGACGGTGAGGATAGGGCGTTAAGCGCATAAGAGTTGAATGGTTAAGTGTTAAGAGTGTAAGGGTTGAAGGGTTTTGTGGCGCGTCTGTCCCTCGATACGATTTTACCTATCATCTTGCGTTGTTCGATGTAAGGGCGAAGCATTTCCGTCAAGACGTCCCAAGCTCAAAAAAATTAACGTTGTGCAACCAAAAACATCGATTGGTTCCCTATTTGATAGGAAAATGCTTCGCCCCTACAAGTGTCGGCAGAATTACTCGGGAACCGGACGCGGTCAAAGGCAACCGGTTGTCGAGTAGAGACCGCGCCAGCGGGATCGTATCGAGACACGGTTACCGTACCAGTTCTCCCTTTTTCCCAATTATTATGTCACTATCTTAATAATCCGTGGCGCACACCATGGTTCCCGGACTACTATTGACATGCCATCTTTTTAACCCATCCCCGGCCCTTCCCTGCGACCCGCAAGGAAGGGTGCCACTTTAGAAGTGACCATTTGGCGAACTATTGAGTTGAAATAGTTTTTGCCCAATAATGTGAAAGATCACATCCGATTACCGTACCAGTTCCCAGTTCCCAGTTCCTAGTTCCCAATTAATCTATGTCACTGCCTTAATAATTCGTGGCGCACACCATGGCTCCCGGCCTCACAATGGCAAACAAGAGTGTCATTGCGGGCGGAACGAAGTAGAGCGCGGCAATCCTTAATATTATTTAGGCCACTTCCTTAACAATAGGCCGTTGCCGCTTTGGATGGGATTGCTTCTCCCGACTTCGTCGGGATCGCAATGACAACGCGGGGAGTCACATCAAACAGCGATCGCACCCCACCGACTGCACAAATAATGATTCACGATTAACGAATACACGGATAACGAATAACGCTTTTCCCTATTCAACCATTCAACTAATTAACTATTCAACCCTTACCTCTTTACCCTTTAATATTCACCGATTCAATCCATTACTTCTTAAACAAATCGTCCACCAAGCTTTCCACCAATCCTTCTTCCGGAATGTAAGGCAGGGTAATATGGCCTTTGTCTTTGTTTGTCAGATTCCATTTTTTAGCGGTTTGCAGTGCATTGGCATTGCGCGCCCAACTGCGACGGGCAATGCCGCCGGTAACATCCCAGGAAATGGCCTTTTTAATGATTTCATCCACGCGTTCGCTGCCATCCAAAACCAAACCGAATCCGCCGTTACGGGCACGACCGATGCCCACGCCGCCGCCGTTGGAAAGCACGGTTAGGGTCATGCCGCGGGCCACATTTCCGGCAAAACTGTGCACGGCCATATCGGCAGTCACCCGGCTGCCGTCGTAAATATTAGCCGTTTCACGATAAGGCGAATCCGTACCGGACACATCGTGGTGATCGCGTCCGATAATCACCGGGCCGATCTCGCCTTTGCGCACCATTTCATTAAATTTAAGGGCAATTTTCATGCGCCCTTCTTCGTCGGAATAGAGAATGCGCGCTTTGGTACCGACCACCAATTTGTTTTGCTCGGCAGTGGCTATCCAGTGGTAGTTGTCCCGATGTAATGAGCTTAGCTTGGGATCGATGCATTCCATGGCGGCATGATCTGTTTTGCGCAAATCTTCGGATTTGCCGCTCAGGCACACCCAACGGAAGGGACCGAAACCACGATCGAAACAAATAGGCCCCATAATATCTTCCACATAAGATGGCCAGATAAATCCTTCGGAGGTATCCCGGCCGTTTTTGGCAATAGCCTTTTCACCGGCTTCAAACACCGAAGCCATGAAGCTGTTGCCGTAATCCCAGAAATGGCCGCCTTTGTCGGTCAATCGTTTTAAAACGCGAAAATGACGTTTTAACGATTCATCCACCAATTCTTTGAATTTTTGCGGGTTTTCTTTAATCAGCTTGCGCCCTTCTTCAAAAGAAACTCCTGCCGGAGTGTAACCGCCTTCATACACGGCATGGCAGGAAGTTTGATCGGAAAGCAATTGCACTTCAATATCATGTTTGTCGATATATTCCAACAAATCAACCACATTGCCGTGATAAGCAATGGAAATGGGCTGCTTTTTCTTTTTGAATTCATCCATCCAACGCGCAATTTGATCCAAATCGTCGGACACTTTGCTCACCCAACCCTGATCGTAACGCGTTTTGATGCGACTGTAATCGACTTCGGCAATCACGCCGATGCCGCCGGCAATTTCAATGGCTTTGGCCTGTGCACCGGACATGCCGCCCAAACCGGAAGTTACGAAAAAGACGCCGCGCAGGTCACCGTCGTCCGGAATACCCAGGTACAAACGTCCGGCATTCAAAACCGTAATGTACGTGCCATGCACAATGCCCTGCGGACCTATGTACATCCAACCTCCGGCCGTCATTTGACCGTAGTTGGAAACACCCATGGCCGCTAATTTGTGGAAGGTTTGCGGATTATCCCATTGCCCCACAATCAGGCCGTTGGTATTAATGACGCGCGGTGCATTGCGATGCGAAGGAAACAATCCGAGCGGATGGCCGGACATGATAACCAAAGTCTGATCTTCGCGCATGACTTCGAGATATTTTTTGGTCAGCAGGTACTGCATCCAGTTTTGGAAAACCTGTCCCGTTTCACCGTAAGTTACCAATTCGTAAGGATAAAGGGCGACCTCGAAATCCAAATTGTTTTCAATATTGACCTGCAAAGCCCTGGCTTCCAAAATGCCTTTGTATTCATCCACCGGTTTGCCGTAAATACGCCCTTCGGGCCGGAAACGGTAGCCGTAAATGCGTCCCATAGTGCGCAATTCTTCCAAAAACTCCGGCGCTAATGTCTCGTGCAATTCATTCGGAATGTAGCGCAGAGCGTTTTTCAGCGCCGTAACCGTTTCGTTTTTAGTTAGGTTGAAACCTCGGCTCGGTGCGCGCCGAATGCCTGGTAAAAATTCTTTTTTAGGCGGTAGTTCGGGCGGCAACTTAATGGTCATTGCCTCATCCGGGTTGAATGCGTTTAAATTCATGATAATCTCCACATCTTTTATTAATGGCACTTTTTTCTTCCCAAATTTAACGATTCTGAATCAATAAGAAAAATGGAAAATCGTTGAACGCGGATATTACGGATTAAGCGGATTTGCACGGATTGTTTTTTTCTTTTTTTAATCTTGAGAAAAATCTCTTTCCGGTAAATATTTGGCGGTTGGGTGTAAAAATTAGGAACTGGGAATTGGGAACTGGGAACTGACGGCACTTGGTAAATCTGGGCAGGGAATAATGAAGAACCGACGCTTTACGGATAACGATTATACGGATACACGAATAACGTCCCCCTTCCATTGGACACGGATTTTACGGATTAGGCGGATTTGCGCGGATTGGTTATTTTCTTTGTAATTGAAGGGATGGCACTTGGTAAATCTGGGCAGGGAATAATGGAAACCTACGCTTTACGAATAATGATTATACGAATACACGAATAACGTTCCTCTTCCATTGGACACGGATTTTACGGATTAGGCGGATTTGCACGGATTGGTTATTTTCTTTGTAATTGAAGGGATGGCACTTGGTAAATTAGGGCAGGGAATAATGGAAACCCTACGCTTTACGGATAACGATTATACGAATACACGAATAACGTCTCCCTATTAACCATTAACTCTTAACCCTTAACCCTCGTCAATTCCCGTCTCCACCTGCTTGCCGCCGAAACGAACGATCAGGAACAAGACCACAAATCCGGTTAGCAATGTAATCCATTCATTAACACTAAAGCCCACAAACAGGTAACCGATAAACACGCTTACCCCGGCCGCAATAAAAGCGTACGGCAACTGGGTACGCACATGATCCACATGATCGGCGCCCGAGGCCATGGACGACATGATGGTCGTATCGGAAATGGGTGAACAATGGTCGCCAAATGTTGCCCCGGCAAGCACCGAAGCTATGGAGGCCAGAAAGATGGTATTCTGCAAGGAAACGCTGATGGAAGGATCAAGGCGCGGTAATTGATAACCCATGGGAATCACAATGGGTAACAAAATAGCCATGGTGCCCCACGAAGTCCCGGTGGAAAGGGAAATGATTCCCGCAATTAAAAAAGAAAGTACGGGAATCAGATGCGGTGAAAGTAAATTGCGCGTAATGGCGATAACGTACTCGGCGGTTTGTAAATCGGTACAAATGTTGCCGATAGACCAGGCCAAAGTTAAAATGATGGCGGCAATCACCATGGCTTTTACCCCGCCAATCCAGGCCATTAACGATTGATTTATAGTCAACAACCTTTGTCCGATTGCCAAAATAATTGCCACAATGCCGCCCAGAAATGAGGCCCACATCAATACGGCAAACGAATCGGCCTGCCCGATAACGGTACTAATATAATGAAGCTTACTTAAGTTTGCATGAAGCAGGCCCTGACTTTGCGCATTGTAATATCCGGTAAACCACAAACCTAACAGCGTGGTAAGAATAACCGTACTAACGGGAATAAAAGCATTGTACCAGCGTAAAGGAATATCCGGAGCCGGTTTTAATTCGTTGTTGTCCAAATCGGCTAAAGGCACGGCGCCCTGTCGCAACACACTTCCTTGCGTGTAAGCGCGTCTTTCCGCTTTAAACATGGAAAACAGATCCCTTCCGGTCAAAGCAACAAATAATCCGAAGGCCAGGGAAAAGAGCGGATAAAAATTGTACGGGATGGTTTTAAAAAACGTAATGTAGGCATTGGTATTAAGCCCGATGGTCTTAAAGGCATCATTCATTAAACTCAACTGGTAACCGATCCATGTGGAAATGATGGCAATATTGGCCACCGGAGCAGCCGTTGAATCCACCAAATAGGATAGCTTTTCGCGGCTG
This sequence comes from Calditrichia bacterium, assembly GCA_027039465.1. Taxonomy (GTDB): domain Bacteria; phylum Calditrichota; class Calditrichia; order Calditrichales; family Calditrichaceae; genus Caldithrix. Next base: position 6,460 of record JALWEA010000315.1, read on the forward strand.
ATGCGTAGTTTATCGGTCAAAGGGCGCATGGTGTTGCCCACGATTAATGTGTTGGCATAATCATCAAAAAAAATCAAAACGCCCATTAGCCAGGTAGCCAACTGTCCTCGTCTTCGGTCGGAGGCAAAACGCTTTAAGCGCATCACAATACCTTGCGTTCCGCCCGATTTGGAAATGACCCCGACCATACCTCCCAAAGCCAAACTAAACATCAAAATGGCCATTCGTTCTTCATTGGCCGGAGCTTTGCCGATGTATTTGGTGAGCGAGAATAAGAATCCCGTGAACGGATTGTAATTAAAAATAAACGTACTGCCTAACCATATCCCTGCAAATAATGCCAAAATCACTTGCCGAAACAAAAGCGCAAACAAAATGGCAATGGCCGGCGGCAGCAAACTAAACCAGCCCGGAATAACCGTGAAACTCTTTTCCCAATTTAATTGCGGTGCACGTAAAATGAATTTTCCCGAAGAAGGAAATCTGAAAGTGTCGATTTGAATGGAATTTGCCTGAGAACTTTTTTTGAAAGCAAGGGTTTTTTTGAAAGAAGGATTTTCTTTTGAAATCAGATAAAATCGCAAATTGGAATCCAAGGGCGCTACAGTCAATGTTAAGGAGTAATCCACTCCGGTAAGATAAACCGGCTTCTTGTTTTTCAATTGAATTTTCGAAGCTTGAACCGGATGAATCCAAAACAATAAAAATAAAACAAACGAACCGAACGCAAAAAAGGCAGATTTCATTTGTGCCCCTCGGAAAGGAATTCACCTTAATTATTAAAAGAAATTTTTGAAAAAATTCCGTGATCTCAGGATTTTCTTAATTTTTGAATATTCGGCGCTGAGTTCTACTCACCCGATAATGATGACTAAATCCATGTTGATCACCAAATTACGTCCCCCTCTCTTCGAAGAAGAGAGGGGGAATGAGGGGGTGAGTTAAACATCGCAAATTAATTTTTCAAAGTTTTCTAAAAAATTAAACTTAAGCGAAAACCGCTTTCATCACAAAAATTTGTAAATTGATTTGTATGCTTTTCAGGAAGCGACATCCGGTGAGACCACCGGAGAAAATTCAATACTATGAAAAAATTCAGCCCTTCCTTCAATTAAAATCCCTTTAAACGGTGATTTTATGAGCGATTACTTGATTTGCAAATTAAGAGCCTTTAAATTCTTAATTTAAAAGGATTATAGATATGATCAAACGAATTCTCTTGTTAATATTCATAGCGATTGTCTTTGCTCAGGCTCAATTATTGCGACCTGTTGAACAGCGCAAAACCCGTTACGGCTTCAAAGTGGATCGGGAACCGCCGATTACTTATCAGTTGTTTGTGCATCGTACCAAAAACTGGAAGCCAGTTTTGTTGATTGCCGTCAGTATTCAAAACGATAAATTACAATTCGAGAAAAAAGACGATCATTATCAAAGCAGTTACAGAGTTACTATTGCGGTGCGGCAAAAAGAAAAATTAGTAACCCAAAACACCTGGGATGAACAAGCTTCAACCGATAATTTCAAAGAGACGAACTCAAAATCAAAATACCAATACCGGATGTACCGACTGCCTGTTTTTAATCGGGATTGGGACGGCCCTCATGTCGGTTCGTTTCAGTTCTATCTTGAAATCAGAGACCTGGTTTCCAATCAAATTAATCGTTTCAAGAAAAAGTTTGTCATTGAAAAAGACATGGATCCGGCGGCGACGGAAATTGCTTTTTTACGACGCTCCTGTAAAAAAGATACCATTGAATTAACCGGAAGCGGTGAGATTCTGAAATTCAATAAACCCGCCTGGGCTTTTTTACGCGCCAAAAACACAAAAGTCCCAAAGCTTACGTTTAATGCCCGCATTTACTTTAATGACGAAGACGTGGGCGATAAATTGATTTACCAAAAATTCTTCGATGTCCCTGGCGATAGCGGGATTTTCAGTTTGTGTTTTCCTTTACCTTACGATTCGTTGGATGAAGGTAAATACTTGCTGCGCATTAGTACCGATACGTGGAAAAAGGAAAAGAAATTTCGGGTCATTTGGTTTGCCAAGCCCACTTATTTGTACAAATACGATTTGGCCATCAGGCCGATGCAATATCTTTTGGACGAAAAAACTTACAAACGGGTTAAACATTTAAGTTACAAAGAATTAAAGAAGTGGTTCAAAGCTTATTGGAAAAAGCGCGATCCCACTCCGGGAACCGTTTACAACGAATTAATGGTGGAATTTTTCCGCCGCGTTGCTGAGGCCAACCGCAAGTTTTCCACCCGACATCGCGAAGGCTGGGAAACGGATCGAGGTCGTATTTACATCCTTTACGGCAAACCGACCAAAATCGATGATCATCGTTATGCCACCGACACCCGCCCTTATCAGGTTTGGGTTTACGGTGACAGTTTGCAATTTTTATTCGTTGATAAAAACGGAAACGGAGAATTTAATCTTGTAACGGTAAAAAAATAGAAAGAAGAGGTACAATGGAATTCGAGCACGTTCGTGTAGCAGTTATTGGAGTCGGGCATCTTGGCAGCATACAAGCTAAATTATACAAAGAAGTTCCGGAAGCCGGTTTGGTTGGCATTTATGATATCGATCAGGAGAAGGCACAAAAATTAGCGCATGAATTGGGCGTGAAAGCTTTTCGCTCGTTGGATGAGCTTTGGCCCGAGGTTGATGCGGTCAATGTGGTTACACCCACAACCACCCATTATCAAATTGCCAAAGAAGCGCTCAACCAGGGCAAACACGTCTTTATCGAAAAACCGGTTACGGAAAAAACCATGCAGGCGGAGGAGCTAAAGAATATTGCGCAAGAAAAAAATCGCATCATCCAGGTGGGACATGTCGAGCGTTTCAATCCGGCGATTCTTTCGTTGGCCGATGTGCCCATTCAACCGATATTTATCGAAGCGCATCGCTTGGCCATGTTTAATCCCCGCGGTACCGATGTGGCGGTAGTGCTGGATTTAATGATTCATGACATCGATCTGATTCTGCATTTCATCAAAAGCAAACCGACCCGCATTTTGGCAAACGGCGTCGGCGTGGTTTCCGATACCATCGATATTGCCAATGCGCGCATTGAATTTGAAAACGGCTGCGTTGCCAATTTAACCGCCAGCCGCATTTCGGCCAAGAAAATGCGTAAGATGCGTATCTTTCAAAAAGATGCTTATATTTCCATGGATTTCAATGACGGTGTGGCCGATATTTTTTATCTTGAGAACCAAGGGCATTCTTTGTTTGAAAACGGAACGTTGGCCCTATCGTTAGGCCAAATTGATGCGGGTTCCGTTAAAAAAGATATTAAATACAACCGCCTGCACCGGGATAACGTTAATCCGTTAAGAGAAGAATTGGTCAGTTTTATTGATGCGGTTAAAAACGGTTTAAAACCGGCCGTAACGATTGACGAGGGTTTAAGCGCTTTGAAGCTGGCTTATAATATTTTAAAACAAATAGACCGGCATCAGGAATATTTAAAAAAACATTCGAACTTAAATTAAGCGGTCTCTTCCAAAAGCCGAAACGGATGATGCGTTGGATTTGAGTTTTAGCAGAGCCTTGCTTAACCGGGAAGCCGTTTAAGCGATAGGATAAAAATAAAATCTTTGACATGAGGAGAAAATAATGCATTCAAATCCCATTACCATTGAAAACGTCAAAAATTTTATTGTCGGGTATGATCGGCAAGTGCCCACATTCGGTGGTGCTTTGAAGCGTTACATTAATTTGGATAATGCTGCCAGTACGCCAACCTTAAAACCGGTTTTGGACTCGATCAATGCTTTCATGCCCTGGTATTCCAGCATTCATCGCGGTACGGGATTTAAATCGCAATTGAGCACGCACATCTTTGAGCAAACGCGCGATATTATTTTGAAACATTGCCACATCCACGATGATCAACACGTGGTCATTTACGGTAAAAATACGACGGAACTGATTAACAAAGTTGCGCGTCGTTTAAATACCAAGCCGGATGAAGTTGTAATGACAACTTTGATGGAACACCATTCCAACGATTTACCCTGGCGCAAGAATCAAAAAGTGGTTTTTATTGAAACCTACGAGCACGGTTTGCTGGAATTGGATGATTTGGAAAAGAAACTTAAAGAATTTAAAGGGAAGGTAAAATTAGTCGCAGTCACCGGCGCATCCAATGTAACCGGGCTTATTAATCCCATTCACGAAATAGCCCGTCTTGTTCATGCTTACGGAGCGCAAATTTTAGTGGACGGCGCCCAATTAACGCCCCACCGTGATATTGACATGCGACCGCAAGATGACGACGAACATATCGACTTTCTCGTGATGTCCGCACATAAGTTTTACGCCCCTTACGGTCAGGGCGCGTTAATTGCCGACAAGGCGGCTTTCATGGAAGGTGAACCGGATCAGGTTGGCGGCGGCACGATTGAATTGGTCGATCGGGATTACATTTATTGGGCCGAACCTCCGGAAAAGGAAGAAGCCGGAACGCCCAATGTAGTCGGTGC
>JALWEA010000316.1 GCA_027039465.1 Calditrichia bacterium
CTTGCGAATCGGTCATACATTCCCGTTTGGGCTTTTACAAAGGCGAAATTTTTACGGAAGAACCGACCATGGATCGTGATGTTAAACCGGTTCTGGAAACCATTCGCCGAGTCAAACCAACCGTAGTTACCGTCGCTTTTGATCCCGAGGGCAGCGGCCCGGATACGCATTACAAAGTGTTGCAGGCGGTTTCCACGGCGTTAAGGCTTTACAGCGAAGAAACCGGTCGCAAGGATATTCAGGTTTGGGGCTATCGCAATGTTTGGTACCGTTTTCATCCCAGCGAAGCCAATTTGTACGTACCGGTAACGCACAATACGCGCGCTATTTTGGATCATGCCTTCTTGAATGCTTTCGGTTCTCAGCGGGATGCTTCCTTCCCTAGTTACGAATACGACGGGCCGTTTTCGGGATTGGCTCAAAAAATACAGGTCGAACAATATCAGACCATGAAGCTGTTGTTAGGTCGCGATTATTTTTATCAAAATTCGGATTCGCGTATCCGCTCGACACGCGGTTTTGTCTTTTTGAAGATCATGTCGTTGGATGAGTTCCATCAACATGCCATTGAATTACGCAAATCCACGGAAAACGTTTAAGGAGGTTGGCATGAAATCATATCGCAAAGAACTTTGGTTCAACACGCCGCATCGCAGAGATTACATTAACATAACACCTCAGGTGGAAGAATGTGTGCGTGAATCGGGTATTAAAGAAGGTTTATGCTTGGTGAATGCCATGCACATTACGGCCAGCGTTTACATTAATGATGACGAGCCAGGCCTGTTGCAGGATTACGACGATTGGTTGGAAGGATTGGCGCCGCACGAACCGATCTCGCATTACCGCCATAATCGAACGGGCGAAGACAACGGCGACGCTCATCTAAAACGCCAGATTATGGGTCGCGAAGTGGTGGTTGCCGTTACGGACGGACGATTGGATTTCGGGCCGTGGGAACAAATTTTTTACGGCGAATTCGACGGTCGTCGGCGTAAACGCGTGCTGGTAAAGATAATCGGAGAGTAGATTCTAAACGGGAAAAGGAGCAATCTTTTTAACAGTAAGGGATTGCTCCTTTTAAATTACAAATTGTAAGAAATACTTAATTTAACCACTTAGATGCTATCGCTTCGATTTCCTTGTTTTCCGCTTCCAATTCCTGCACGAATCCGTTGGAATCGTAACTTCCGCGTACCGCTTCAAAATCGGCATCTCGAACGTTCTGATCACCATCAATACCGTAACCGATTCGACTATTGGCGTCATATTCTTTTTGGGCGTCGGCCATAATCATTTTATTGAATCGTTGCTTATTCTCTTTCCAATCCGAGATGATGCCGGACAATTGTTCGCGGGTTATTGCAGCCACATCAATTCCTTTTTCTTCTTTTAACAAGGCCGCACACCAAGCCCAGGCATATTTGTCATAATTTGTAAAAATGGCTTCCAGCTCTTTGTAAAATTTGTCATAAGTCGTAAAAGCGCCCCGCTTAATCTTTGATAATAATGCATTCAATACGCTTTGCGAAACAAAAAGTCCCAATAGATCATACCAGTTCTCCAACTTGGTCGGATATTCGGTTTTGAGCGCCTTACGAACCGCGTCCCAATCCTTTGCATCTTCAACGGCCTGCAATCGGCGGAGTATTTGTTCACCCAAAAATATCTTAACGGCCATGTTGTAGTTTTTGATGGCCTGTCTCAAAAGCAAACGTTTAATAGCCAGGCCTTTGTATTTTACGAACTCCAATTGACGGCTGGCGTTTTCGTACAATTCCTGCAGGGCTTTCCTGCCGTTCAAAACGCGATTGATCACAAAGGGACTAAACAGGTCGAAATGGATTAAATCTAATTTTTTGGAATCGGTTCGTCGGTCGCGCTTAAGCCATTTGGCGCTGTCGCGACGGGTACCGACGGTAAACAGGTTCATGCCTGGCGTCAACAAGCTTTTCCCGTCCACTTCTTCGATGTAGGAAAACGGCATGTCCGCCGCATCAAAATTGGTGTAGTGTTTGCCGATGACTGCGGAAAACGGACCTACTCTTGAGGGCCAAAGCATGTAAGAGAAAGAACCGGTTTTTGCTCCGCGTTCCAAAATACCCTGATGCAGCGGCCCCAATTTGTACATGTGATTGCTTTGGTTCGTACCGCTGCCCGCATTATAAAACGAAATCATGGCGGCAATGAGTAAGGTGGAACGGTGATGTGTTACGGAATAAGGCCCTGCAAACAGACTAACGGCCTCACTGTGGAAGCCCTCGCTGTTGGCAAAGAAAGCCGAATTCTCCGCGGAAAATTGGCGTCCGATGCGCACACTTTGCCCCACAAAGCAACCGGTTAACAAAGCGCCGTCTTTTACCTGACTACCTGACTGAATAATGAAATCGCGTGCAATAACATCGGCGCCCACCGTAACCGGCGCCTGTTCATTACTTACGATACTGCCGTTTTCCAGAGAGGACACTCCCTGCAAATGCGCATGACTTCCGATGCGTACATTCAAAAGTTGTTTGCAACGCAAAATTTTGCTGTAATCGCCAATTTCCCCGAAAGAACTTTTTACCGTTGCCACATATTGATCGATCATTTCTTCCAATTTATGTATCAGTTCTTTATCATGGCGATACAGGACATAAAGGTAGGCAAATTGCGCGGAAAGATGATCAAATATTTTTAATTCGCGTCCTCCGCCCTCATTTAAAATTTCAATTTCCGTTCCATTGCCAAAAGCGGTTTCACCGGTAATTTCAAGCGCCTGAATATTTTCCAGGACGACACCGTTGCCAAGCCGGTAATTGCGCAGGAGACCAACATCTGCAATGTAGCAATTATCACCGATAACACAATTCTCGATGGAACTGTTGCTGATGGAGCTCGGCCGCAACCGTCCGTCTTCCACTTCCACCATATCGTCCAATTTACCAATAACAACGCTTCCGCGAAAACAGACCTGACTGATACGTGATAAATCCGTTTCCGGATGAACGGTCACTTTTTGCCAATCTTCGCTAAAGCACCCTTTGCTTTTTAACTGTTCAATCTCACTTTCCGTTAGATTACGATATTTCATGAACTCATTTCCTCCGAAACATATTATTCCAAAAGCGTTCTTCTAAAAATTTCCAATTCCTACTCCTGTCATTGCGAACGTAACGGAGTGGAGTAAAGCAATCCCTTCCAAAGTGGCAAAGGCTATGAATAATGTCAGGGATTCTTCGTTCCGCTGAAGCGGAACTCAGAATGACAGCTCAACATATCAATAGGACTGGGAATCACATCAATTAACGGGCGCACACCACCGTCTGTACAAACAATGATTCCCGAATAACGAATAACGGATATACGAATAACGCTTTTCCCCAATCCACCATTCCACTCTTAACTTTTTTCCCTAAATCCGTTGCACCGGCCACGGTTCCACACCTACTATTGACATGTTTCTGCGCGTCCGTCCCTCGAT
>JALWEA010000317.1 GCA_027039465.1 Calditrichia bacterium
CATTACGAGGCCGGAGAATCGGGACGTGATGAAGAATCCCTTACGTCTGCTGTTGCCGCTTTGGAGGGGATTGCTTCACTCACCCGCTACTATTGACATGTTATGGCGCGTCCGTCCCTCGATACGATTCTGCCTGTTATCTTCCACTTTGCAAAAACTGCTCGGTGTCGGCAGAATCACTCGGGAACCGGACGCTTTACCAGTTCCCAGTTCCTAATTCCCAATCAATTCATATCACTATCTTAATAATCCATGGTGCATGCCATGGTTCCTGAACTACTATTTACATGTTAGGCTCGCAATTGCAATATTTAAACCCATCCCCGGCCCTTCCTGCGACGCGCAGGGAAGGGTGCCCAATTAGCTGTGGACATTTGTTTAATTGTTGAATTGAAGCGCTTTTGTGCCCGATAATGTGAAAGATTGCATCCGGTTGCCGGGTAACTGCTACGTAATGAAGAATCCCTTACGTCCGTTGCTGCTTTAGAGAGGATTTTTCGCTACGCTCGCTCCCACTCTTGACATGACGGACAACCTTATACGCAAGTCTTTTTTCTTGTTTATCCGGAACATAACTCTTGTTAAAAATCTATTATTAACACACATCCACATTTCTTCAGGCATCCCGAGAATCGGGACCGGGGATGGGTTTTAAAGGCAACCATGTCACTATCTTATTAATCCATAGCGCATGCCATGGTTCCCGGCCTCGTGGCACATCCCGATTTATCAGGACGATGACAATTAAAAAGTCGCTCAGTTTAGACTTCTCTAAGAATCTATTTTTTGAAAGATATTTTAATTTGCACAAAACTCCCTTTTTGTTGCTGCATTTCGTAAGTGGCATTATAATCTTTCAACGTCTCGGCAACGGAATCCGGAATCGGCGGTAATTCATCTACCTGAGTGTAACCTAAGAAGGAAAGCAGGTAACGATCGTGCATTAAATCCAGCCCCACTTGAATCGGATGGTTCGAAAGTTGTTTTAGGTAGTTCAGAAAATAATTGAGCACTTTTATTAATGGCTTGGGGTCTTCAACCTCGAGAAAACAACCTTCATCCAAAATAAGGTTTGCCTTTAATTCCTTTTGATCTACAATAAATTTAATTAACGGTTTAAGGTCGATTCTTTGCGTATCGGGCATAGGGCCTCCAAGATATTAAAAATTTATTTATTAAACGATCGGTACAATATTGCTCAAGCTTTAGGCGTTACTTTCAAAATCATTGCTCGGTACCTTATTACGAAACGTCGGTTATGCCTGGAATAATAATACGAAAAGTTGTCCCTTCATCTCTTTGAGATTCAATGTGCATTTCTCCCGAAAGTAGTTTTACCATGCGTTTTACCAAAAGAAGCGTCAGAAAATCCTGATCCGCAACCATCGAATCTTTTTGATCAAATTTGTCGTTCCGCATCCTGCCAAGCAGAGATTCCGGCAATCCAGGGCCGTTGTCCTTCAAGGTAATGACCGTGTTGCTTTGTTCATCCGGAGCGCTAATAATACGTAAAATCGGATTGCGATCTGATGGCGCATGCTTTACAATGAATTGTAATAGCAAGTCAAGAATATCTTTTAAAATATTTGCGTCTGTAAATGCTTCCTGCGTCTCAAGATAAATGCGAATGCTAATATCTTTCAGAATATTTGCATGTTCATCCATCAATGATTGTATCAGTTTTGCCAAATCAAGCGATTCGGGTTCCACCTTCAGGTCGTGTAACGAGAGATATTGTTGCAAAAATTTAAAAATGAGGCCAAGATCTTTATGGGATTGATCCAAGTCTTTGATTAACGAAAGAAATTCGCCTTCCACTCGGGTCAATTGCGTGGTTATCTCTTGCCGGGCCGTATTTAATTTATCCAAATAATCTTGCGCAATCGGAAAAAACAATGAAGAAATCGTCGATAAATCGTTTTTCAGCAATTCAATCATTTTGTCTTGATTACGGTTTTCTTCCGTTAAGCGCTCAATGGTCTGCCGGGCTTTAAATTCTTCCGTAATATCTTCGATATGCATTAAAACCGAGTCCGGAGCAACATAGGCCAGCTTTAAGGAGAGATAACTCGGAGGCTCATGCGATGCGGATGTCGCTTTGATTTGCGTTTCGATCGTAATTTCGTTTTCATAACATTCCTGCAGCAAATCGACCAATTCGGGCAAACTTTTGTAAATCTCACTGGCTTTATGCCCCAGCAATCCGCCGATTTTACCATAGGTTGCCGCAAGCGCCATATCATTATAATCAATCAATACAAAATCATCACCGCTTTTTTGCCAGGTGTAGGTGGGGATGGGAATGCTTTCATACTGGGCGCGTAAGCGTCGCTCATTGCGTTTTAGTTCGGCCACCTGACCGATAGTTTTCTGCTCCAAATCAATAATTTTATTTTGAAACCGTTCAATCAACCGGCTCTGATGAAGAGAAAACGCCAGCAGCCTTCCTACATGCAATAAAAATTCCTTATCTTCCGGTTCGATTTGAAAAGTATTTTTGGAATATAAGCTCAATGAGCCGATGGTTGCATTTTCGTGCATTAGCGGAACGAGTAGCGCAGTTTTCATGCCCATTTTTTTTATTAACAACGAGGCCAACTTAACTCTTTCCGCATAAACATTAAGATCTTCCAACAAAAGGAGTTGGCCCTGCTTGACTTCCGAAATATGAAGCAGCTTATCCAAGGGAATGAAATTTTCCGCATGGTAGAATAAAGCTTGCTCGAACTTGGCGGAAATGATTTCCGCACGGTTTTGGTCAAAGTCGTACAATAAAATGATGCCGCCTTGCGACCGAAACAATCCCTCCAGTCGGTTCAAAACGGTGTTTGCGATTTGCTCCGAGCTGTGCGCTTTTTGCAAATCTTTGCGAATTTGAAACAATGTTTGCAGATGCTTCTCTTTGAGCAGTAAATGCTTTTGTTTTTCAATGTAGGCCGTTACATCAAAACCTATGGCCCATGTGTCCCAGCCGGGAATAGTAAAGATATCCGAAAGATTCGACCAACTAATGATTTTGGTTGAGCCGTCTTTGGCCTGTAGGTGCATCTCCCAATTTCTGAAATTATTGCCTTTTTTTACCCATTGATTTATCAATGTACCACGGTAAGCGGCATCCGGATAGAGAAGCTCCATCCACTTCGGATTGCCGACTATTTCTTCCGTCCGATAGCCCGTAACTTTTTCGCACTCCTCGTTCCAAAAAACAATATTTCCATCCGCATCCATTGCATCGATGCAGGCGGGAATCACATCAATTAATTTTTTAAATAATTCATTTTGCGCTTCGTTCAAAATTCAATCTCCGGTTAATTAAAGCCGAGAATTAGTATTTGCAACTAATAAATGCTCTAAAATAATTCAAAGCCTTCTTTTATTCAAATTTTCGACTTCATTGCGCACTTTCTGAATAAATAAAATAACTTGGTAAATTTTTAATAACCGGTCTCATTAAAAAA
>JALWEA010000318.1 GCA_027039465.1 Calditrichia bacterium
ATTATAAAGATAGTGACATGGTTGCCTTTAAAACCCACCCCCGGCCCTCCCTGCTACCGCAAGGAGGGGTGCATAAGTATTTGGGACGGTTTGTTGAGTTGTTGAAATAACGGGGGTAATGTCCGTATGGAATTATGATGAGCGAGGTGGCGAACGACACGGCGATCCCTTCCAAAGCAACAACAGATGCAAGGGATTCTTCGTTCCGTCGCAGTTACTTGGTATTCTGCTACAATTTTGCGTGCCGGTGGGCGAATAATGACTTCAATTCGACAATTAATCAAATGCCCGCAGCTAATTGGGCACCCTTCCCTACGCGTCGTAGGGAAGGGAAGGGGATGGGTTCAAATAATGAACTTGCGAGGCTTATCATGTCAATAGTAGGAACGAGCGCAGCGAGTGACGCGGCGATCTCCTCCAAAGTAGCAACGGCCTGTTATTTGGGAAATGGCTTAAATAGTGTTATGGATTGCTTCACTCGTTCCTCGTTCGCAATGACAGGCCGCCGCGTCCGGTTCCCGAGTGATTCTGCCGGATTTGTAAGGGCGAAGCATTTCCCTGACAAATAAAGGAATAATCGATGCTTTTGGTTGCACAACGTTAAATTTTTTGAGTTTGAAGCTTCTTGCCAGAAATGCTTCGCCCTTACTTCAGACAACGCAAGATGAAAGGCAGAATCGTATCGAGGGATGGACGCGCCACTAATATGTCAATAGTAGTGAGATCGGGTTTTTTACTACCTACGGAATGTTTTGATTGTTTCCTGTGTTCTAACCTTTACGAAAGAAATCCGATGTTTAAAATTCTTGTAAGGATTCCATTAAACCAACGTCTAAATGGAAAATTCACCAATAGAGGAAAACAATGACACTTTTTAAAGAACTTTCAACGGCCGATGTCCGGGCATTTTTATATCGGGCCGAAACAAAACTGATCGATATTCGAACCATCGACGCATACAACGGCTGGAAGCTGCAAGGCGAAGCCCGAGGCGGTCACATCAAAAGTGCCAAATCATTACCGTTCGGATGGGCCGATGACCCGGACTGGATTTTTTATGTCCATAACAAACAAATTTTACCGGAACAGCATCTCATTGTTTACGGATATGATCCGGAAGCTACCCAAAAAATAGCGCAATTGTTTCGTGAAAACGGTTATCGCAATGTCGCCGTCTATCATCATTTCAAAGACGAGTGGGCAGCCAATCCTGAGATGTCCATGGACTTTTTACCGCGTTTTCGCCAATTGGTACCGGCAAGCTGGGTCAAAACGATTGTGGATCGCGGGACGCCTCCGGAATTTAGCGGTAATAAGGTTGTTATCGTTCATGCACACTACCGTAACCGCGATGCTTACCTGTCCGGACATATTCCGGGCGCAATCGACATGGATACTTTGGCATTGGAAGCGCCGGAAACCTGGAATCGTCGCTCGCCTGATGAATTAAAGAAAGCATTGGAAGAACACGGCATTACGGCAGACACAACCGTGGTTTTGTACGGTAAATATCTGGATCCCAACAATGATGATGAGTTTCCAGGCAAAGCAGCAGGCCACATCGGTGCGCTGCGCTGCGCTTTTATTATGATGTACGCCGGTGTGAAAGATGTTCGGGTGTTGAATGGAGGCTTTCAATCCTGGCAAGATGCCGGTTATCCGATCAGTAAGGAAGATGTGCCAAAGATTCCGGTGAACGATTTTGGCGTTGATATTCCGGCGCATCCGGAGTACGCCGTGGACACGCCCGAAGCCAAGGAAATTCTGAAATCCAATGAGGCGGAATTGGTGTGTGTGCGCAGTTGGGAAGAATACATCGGCGAAGTAAGCGGCTACAATTACATCGAAAAAAAAGGACGCATTCCCGGTGCCGTCTTCGGCAATTGCGGCAGCGACGCTTACCACATGGAAAACTACCGCAATTTCGATCACACCACGCGTGAGTATCACGAAATTACGCAACAATGGCTGGAAGCCGGTTTAACGCCGGACAAGCACTTGGCGTTTTATTGCGGTACCGGCTGGCGGGGAAGCGAAGCTTGGTTTAATGCCTGGTTAATGGGTTGGCCACGGGTTTCCGTGTATGACGGTGGTTGGTTCGAATGGAGTAACGATCCCGATAATCCTTATGAAATCGGTGTGCCGGAAGGTGGGTTAAGAGTCATGCTAAAAACCGTAAAAAAATAGTGTTAATTTTTTAATCAATCTGAAAAGAATCATCGCAGAAATCAAAAGGAAGTTGAAGCTTTGATCTGCAATGTAATAGTACGGAATAAATAATGCATTTATTAACGCGCGACTAAAAAGGTTTTTATCATTAATAAAACGGAGGAAAACACAAATGAAGCAATTAATTATTATCGGTGTCGGGCTATTGTTTCTATTTTTATTGGCTTGCAATAACAATGCAAAAAGTTCTGATGATAATAAGAATACGCCACCGACAGAAAATACATTAACTGCAACTTTTAGCAGTATACAAAAAAATGTTTTTTCTAAGAGTTGCTCGTTTTCAACTTGCCATGGGGGCTCTGTCTCTCCGACTTTAAGCTCGGGCAGCGCTTTCAACCGCGATTATTGATACCGTTGCATCCTGGATCGATCGGGGCGCAAAGAATAATTAATATTCCTTGAGGGAATGTGAAATGCACTATTTTTTGGCCTGGACGATACGATCAATAACCGGATTGCTTTGGGATATGCGTTTACAGATAAATTGGTTGTAACTTTAAGTCGCGGTAATTTCCTTGGCCAGGTTGATCTTCAGGCAAAATATCGAATCAAATATTGGAGAAATAAATTGTTGCCGGTGGTCACTTTTTCAAAATTTATTTAACCAATAATGATTTGGTGCAACCCGCTCAATTCTTGGCTGGCGCTGATCAACCTATCGGACTGAAACATTTACGTTTTGGATTCATGATTACAAGGGTGCTAAAATTCAGGTAAGTTAAAAAGGTCATTCTCACAAAGGAAGCGTTTTAAATTCGTTTTTCAAAAACGGAAATTATTTTTATGGAAAAAGGAAGTTTTTATGAAAAAATTTGATGCCATTATCATCGGCTCGGGACAGGCCGGAACGCCGCTGGTGTTTAAACTAGCCGCGCAGGGACAAAAGGTCGCTTTTATTGAAAAGGAACATTTGGGCGGCACCTGTCTTAATGTGGGCTGCACGCCGACCAAAACCTATGTTGCCAGTGCCCGACGGATGTTTGATGCCACCCACGGAGCCGATGTGGGCGTGGAAATTCCGTCCGGCGCAAAAATTGATCTGGCTAAAGTCAAAGCCCGTAAGGATGCCCTAATCAAAAAGTCGGTGGACGGCATTGCGCAAGCGCTGGAAAATAATGAACTAATTAGTTGGTTTAAGGGAACGGCGAAATTTAGCGGGTTTAAACAAGTTGAGGTGAACGAAGCAACCTTAACGGCCGATCACATTTACATTAATG
>JALWEA010000319.1 GCA_027039465.1 Calditrichia bacterium
CATTGGTTATTTAATTGCTTTTTCGGCGGGGACATTCTTACATGTAGCCGCGGATGACCTTTTACCCGAGGTACACCATCATGCTGCCGACCGCATTACGCGGTTGTTCGTATTCCTATTGGGATTGGTCATTATTTGGGGTGTTAAATTTTTGGAGTAAGGATCAGAAGGCTTATTTTCCAAGGGGAGGCAGTTCGCCGAAATAGGTTTTGGCTTTTTCCAAAATCACATCGGGGATGGGAATGGGTTTTCCTTTTAAATCCGTTGCCACCCAGGTAACCAATGCGCCGGCTGCCAATTTCCCGTTTTCCTTTTTTAAAATATTTTGCCGAAAAATCGCGGAACTGGCGCCTCGTTTTATCCATTCAATGGTTACTAAAATCAAATCGCCAGGGAACAAAGGCTTTCTGTAATCGATTTCAACCCGAACAATCGGCAATAAAAATCCCATTGTTTTTAATTTAACCAGGCCCAAATCAAGAATTTCCAGGAATTCAACACGGGCCGCTTCCAGATAATTCAGATAGACCGCATTATTCACATGACCGTACAAATCGCATTCGTACGTACGCACTTTTAATTCGGCCTCAAAACGTTTCATTGCGCCTGCTCCCTTTGTGGAACAATCACTTTAAGCGCCAGGGGCAAAACGGATATTTTCAATTCCTTGCCGCCCATTCTCGGTTCACCGTCCGTATGAAATAACCCTTTGTCTTTTTCACGCTCGATCGTTACTTCTTTAACCGAATAGTGTTTGTAAAAAGGTACTTTTTCAATGGTGCCATCAAACAAACGATGCAGCCTTGGTAAAGCCTGAATGGTTTTCATTTTTTCCAGAATACACAAATCCAAAATACCATCATCGATTTTGGCATTGGGGGCAATCAATGCGCTCATACCGTATTGAGGCGTATTGGCAACGGCAACAATCAAAGGCCGTAAATGCAAAACACGATCCTCAAAGCGAATTGTGAATGCTTCAAAATCGTACTGGAACCAACCTTTTACCCCGATGTAAAAATACGGAATCGGGCCTCGCAAACCGAAATCCTGAAACTTGGCACCGATGTAGGCATCAAAACCGACCCCCATTACATTAAAAAAATAATACTGATTGACTTTACCGACATCCACTTTGCGAATGTTACCGTATTTCAACGTTTCAATCGCTTCGGTCACATTAAGGGGAATTTTTAACGAACGCGCGTAACCGTTACCCGATCCACGAGGAATTAATCCCAAAGCCGTATCGGTTCCGACCAATCCGCTGGCCACTTCATTCATTGTACCGTCACCACCAACGGCCACAACCGTATGCATGCCTTTTTGGGCGGCCTCTTTGGCCAGCACCGAAGCGTGCCCGGCATATTCCGTGTAAACAATTTGGTAGTCAATGGTAGAATGATTTTTAAATTCACGGTGGATTAAATATTCGATCGATTTTTTATTGCGTTGTAAGCCTGAGACGGGATTAAGAATAAAAAGGATCTCTTTGGACTTCATAGAATTGAAATTCCGCATGCTATTAATTGTAAGAAAGAAAACGGCAGCCCGAAGGCTGCCGTTAGTGCTATTTCAGCTTGAAGTGGAATGGAATATTCATCTTCACACGAACATATTTATCACGCTGCTTGGCCGGTTTAAACACGCACTTGCGTGCCGCTTCCAGTGCAGCTTCATCCAACATAGGAATCGATTTAAATATCTTCGCATCTTCCACATGACCATCTTTACCGATGGTAACCGTCACCACAACAATACCTTCGATACCGGCTTTACGCGCCAGTTCCGGATAAACCGGTTTCTCTTTGTGAATCAGCACCGGTTTTTGCGATACCGCAAAGAATTCGTACACCTCGTCATCCTCAGGAGGAGGAGGCGGTGGCAAATTCTCGGTCGGCGCCATATTCACATCGGTATTATCAATCGTCACATCATCCAGCATTTCGTCGTCATCCGCTTCAACCGGAATTGACGGACGTGCCGGGGGTGGCGGTTTTTGAATTTGCTGTGTTGGCGGTATTTGAATGGTCTCAATGGTGATATTCGGACGTTCAGGTAGTTTCACCTTCGTCTCAAACGTCTTGAACGAGTAAAACAATACAATCATCAGGAGAAGTGAAATCGCCATCGAGGCTTCCAATACCTTACGGTATTTCAGCCTTAAATCGGCTTCGGGACTTTTTTTAAGCGCTTTCATTAGAACTCACCTCCCGGAACGGCAAAGTAATACACTTTCAAAGTGCCTGCTTTGCGCAGCTCCTGATGAATTTTGTTTACAAAACCCATTTTGTTTCGTTTATCTATTTTCAGGGCGACGATAAGTTGCGGGTCGTTTACTAATTTTTGGTACATGATACTGCGCAAATTCGTCAATTTTTTAATGGCAATATCATCTACCACAACCCGGTGATTACGGTCGGCCCAAAGAGTAACGACATGGCGTTTTGAACCTGGAACCTTTTGAATTTTCTCTGCTTGCGGTAAATCCACTTTCAATCCGGAATACTGTCGGATCACCGTGGCCACCATAAAGAAAATTAACAGCATAAAAATAATATCAGGCATTGAGGCCGTAGGAATAGATACATTCACCTTACTTTTCTTTTGAAATTTCATCGAGCGACCTCCGTACTTACTTCTCTGGCTCAGCCAATGAGATTTTCTTCGCCCCTGCCTTTTTCAACTGATCCAGCACCGTGATATAGGTCTGGTAATCAGTATCCGCATCGGTTTTCAGAGAAATGACCAATTTATCATTCTCTGCGATTTTCTGTTTAATGATCCTTGCAATGTCGCGTATATTGATCTCTTTACCATCCAAAAGGACCTGCCCCTGAGCATTCACTAACATATTGGCTAGGTTTTTCTTCGGAATCTTAATTTCAACATTCCCAGGGGGCGGCAAAACTAAGTCCAAACCTTTTTCGGTATCGATAGATGTCGTTACAAGGAAGAATACTAACAGCAAGAACACGATATCCGGCAGTGAGGCAGAGGGTATCTCAACTTCTTTGTCTTTTTTTCTTTTACCCAAGATCATAATACTCTACCTCTAAGGGTTATTTGTTCTTTTTTTCTTCCATTTCGACTAAAGCATCCATTAATTCGACGGAACTTTCTTCCATGTCAATAATCAGTTTATCGATTTTGGAAGTAAAATAGTTGTAGAAAATCTGAATGGTCATAGCCACAACCAGACCGAACAAGGTGGTTAACAAAGCTTCGGAAATACCACCGGCCACGATTGCAGGAGAAATATCATTCGCCTTTTTAATAGCATCGAAAGCGCCAACCATACCGGATACCGTTCCGGTGAAACCAAGCATCGGTGCCAAAACGATAACCGTGGATAACACGATCATACCTTTTTCCAAAAAGGCCATTTCAATCGATCCGGCATTGGAAATAGCTTTTTCCACATGTTCCAGACCTTTGTCGGCAC
>JALWEA010000320.1 GCA_027039465.1 Calditrichia bacterium
AACATATTTACAACTTAGGCTTTCGTAATTTCGCCGAATATTTGAAATACGTGGAAAACGATCCTTCCGGTAAGGAATTAGCCACATTAGCCGATCGAATTTCTACCAACCATACTTATTTTAACCGCGAAAGTATTCATTTCGACTATTTGCGCGACACGGTTATTCCGTATTGGGAAAGCCGATTAACGGGCGACGAGAAAATGCGTGTGTGGTCGGCCGGGTGTTCAACCGGTGAAGAGGCTTACCAAATTGCCATGATATTGACCGAGCGTTTCGGGCCGCTGCGTGTGCGACGGAAAGGGGCGATTTTGGCTACCGATATTTCGCGGGAAGTATTACGAAAGGCGGCACAAGGCCGTTTTTCCGCCGATAATGTTGCCCGTTTAAAAAAAGAGTGGATTCAAAAATATTTTTTTCAAATCGGATCGTATGAATTTGAAGTTAAAAATTTTTTAAAAGAATTAATCCTGTTCCGGCGGCTGAATTTGATGCGTGACGCTTTTCCGTTTAAACGCAAATTTCATGTAATTTTCTGCCGTAATGTGATGATTTATTTTGACGAACTTACCAGGCGCAAACTGTTGGCTCAATTTCATCGCTATTTAATGCCAGGCGGATTTCTGTTTATCGGTCATTCGGAAAACCTGAGTTATGATCAATCGTTTTTCAAATATCTTAGGCCGTCGGTTTATGTGCACGAGGCAAAGCCATGAGTTCCGTAAATGTTTTAATTGTGGATGATTCGGCATTGGTCCGTCAAGTACTTTTGCGCGGGTTAAGCCAAGATCCTGAAATTCGGGTGGTGGGCACGGCCGGAGATCCATACAAAGCGCAAGAACTGATCAATGAACGAAAACCCGATGTGCTGACATTGGATATTGAAATGCCGCGTATGAACGGGTTGCTGTTTTTAAAACGACTCATGCGCCGGAGCCCTTTACCGGTTATTATGGTTAGCGCTTTAACGGAACGAGGCTCTAGGATCACTTTGGAAGCCTTAGCCAGCGGCGCCGTCGATTTTATCTTGAAACCAACGGCGAATATTCGCCAAAATTTAACTTCAATGATGGAAGAATTGCGCACCAAAATCAAAGTTGCCGCTAAAATAAACCGCCATTTTTTTGAACGATATTCGGAAACGAAGCGACAGCCGACGAATCATCGCATCGAAACGCTGCATTCTCTTTCGGATAAAATCATTGCCATTGGGGCTTCAACGGGCGGTCCGGAAGCTTTGCGCACGGTTCTCGCTGCGTTTCCGGCCAATGCACCGGCAACCCTGGTTGTGCAGCACATGCCTGCGGGATTTACCGAACAATTGGCCCGTCGTTTAAATGATGAAACGGCTTTGAATGTTAAAGAGGCTCGTTCCGGTGATCCGGTTGTACGGGGACAGGTTTTAATTGCCCCCGGAGACTACCATCTGCAGCTTGTTCGCCATGAAGGAGACTACCGGGTGATTTGTCGGAAAGGAGCGCGGATGAACGGGCATCGCCCGAGTGTGGATGTGCTGTTTCGTTCGGTCGCCAAATATGCCGGCGCTAACGCCATCGGCGTGATGCTCACCGGCATGGGGGATGACGGCGCCGATGCCATGGCGGTGCTGCGAAAAACGGGTGCTTTTACCCTCGCGCAAGATGCGCAAACATCAGTGGTTTTTGGTATGCCCAAAGAAGCCTATTTGCGCGGCGGAGCAAGCCGGTTACTGCCTTTGAATGAAATTCCCCTTGCCATCATCGATTATTTGAACGGGAGATCGATATGGCGGAATTAGTGGCTGGCGTTGGGGATATTGTGGTGAGCCGGAATGTTAATGATTGTTTGAAAACCTATGCTTTGGGATCCTGCGTGGCGGTCATTATTTACGCCCCGGCTCAAAAAGTGGCGGCGCTGGCACATGTTGCTTTGCCCGATTCTTCGTTGGCCGGAGATCGTAGCTCTAAAAAAGCGGGATATTTTGCCGATACTTCCATTCCGGAGATGGTGCGCCTTCTAAAAAAACTCGGCATTCAAAACAGTCGTCAAGTTTGGGTTAAGTTGGTCGGAGGAGCCAATCTTTTGGATTCGAATCGCAAGTTTGATATCGGCAAACGTAATGTTTTGGCCATACGAAAACAGTTGTGGAAGTATCGATTGGGAGCTATTGCGGAAGCGGTTGGCGGCAAGATGAGTCGCACGGTTTCCGTGAACGTTAAGGACGGACGTGTTGAAGTCTTTTCACCGAAAACGGGAAAAACGGATTTGTAGAAAAATTTGGGGGATCTTATGCATCGGATTTTAATCGTAGACGATTCCTTTACGGCTCGATCTTTAATTAAAAAAAGCGTAAATATTTGCGGTTTGCAGGATGCCCTATTTTGGGAAGCGGATAACGGGAAGCGTGCTCTGGAAATTTTACGCAATGAATCCATTGATTTGGTACTCACCGATGTGAACATGCCGGAAATGGACGGGCTGAATTTATTAAAGCGTATTAAAAGCTCGCCTAAATTATTCGATGTACCGGTGGTCGTGATTACAAGTTTAAAAAACGATACTTCCGAGCGATTAATGCTTCAAGAACATGCTACTGCCGTTTTGGGCAAACCGATCGCCATTCCGGAGATGTATCGTTTATTGAAAGATACTTTGCACATGATTTGACAAAACGGATTTTAGGCTGTTGCGGAATTAACGGACTTTAGGAGAAATGCCATGCAAAATGACGATGTGTTTCTATCCATGCGCAGAGCAATGGAAGAAGCAAGCGAACGATTGTTTTTTAGAGAATTGATTGATGTGAATTCAAAACCATCCGATCAGGTATTTCGTTCCGGAGATTATCAGGTCATTTTAAAGGTGACGAATCCTTTTAAAGGGCAGATACAGCTTTTCTTTCCAAAAGATTCCGCAGCACAGTTGGTAACCGAAATGCTGGGTGAACCGGTGGATGAAATCGAAAAAATTAAAGACGGATTAGCCGAGTTTGGCAATACTTTTGGCGGTTTGTTTTTTAAAAATTTCCTTCGATCGAACGGCGCCTATCAAATGGGATTGCCCGAATGCAGGCAAATGGGAAACAAAAAAGCCGTTTCTTTGGATCGGGTTTGGGTTTTTGATTTGGATGACGTGAACATCTATGCCGGAATACAGAAGGAATAAAAGTACCCTCAGCAGGAAATTTTTTCTTACAAATTGTTTTGAGCAGCATTGAGGATATTGGTTCGTCGTTGATATTTGGGGCGTTAAACGCTCGATAAATAATTGGCATATTTGTTGAAGATAAAATCAGGGGATACTTTATTTCCGAATTAAGAACGTGGCTCTGAGTGCGTTCGGTGGTGATAAATGCCCTCGGATGAATGTTTAAAAGGGAGTACTCCGAAATGTTGGAAAACAAGCGCATCTTATTTGTGGATGATTCACCTACCATGAGGCGTATTATTGCCAATGCGTTAAAGAATTTGGGCGTTACTCAATACGATGAAGCCGAAAACGGTTTGGATGCTTTGGAGAAATTGCATGAAAATCAATATGATATTGTGTTGACCGATTGGAATATGCCTGAGATGTCCGGTAAGGAATTTGTCGAATTTGTGCGCAAAGACGATCGCTGGCGCACTTTACCGATTTTAATGATCACCACAAGGGGCATGGAAGAGGATGTATTAACCGCCATACGCATCGGTGTTAACGGCTACATTGTTAAACCGTTTACGCCGGATATTCTGAAGAAAAAAATGTTGGATTTACTAGGGCACACCGAATAAGCTGGGGGGAAGATGAGAGAAATTAACGGTATCGATGATTTGATCCAAAGGCTCAACGAGCTGGATGCCAATATTGAGACCAACTCGGAAGCAATCCCTTTGGTTCATGATCTGTTTAATTTCATTAAGGACATTATTCCTTTAATGCTGGAAGTAAATGCTTTTATGAAAGACGGTTCTCAAAAAATTCCTTCCGCTTCGGATAATTTGCAATTTGTTTCCCAAACAACGGAAATGGCCACTCATGAAATTCTAGACCGGTTGGAATTCGTCAATCGGAAAATAGCGGAAATAAAACAGGAAATCGGGCAAAAGAACGATTCCGAGACGATTTTAAAGCACATTAAAACGCTTGAAAATAAAACATCCGAAATCTATTTGGCGTTCCAATTTCAGGATATTACCAATCAACAATTGGAATATGTGAATCGTATTTTAAATGCAATTTATCAGAAATTTGTCGAATTGTTCAATACCTCATTGAAAGTTCGTGCTCGAACGCTTTTCGGGAAGGATTTACTTGCGGCCATTGAAAAGGAGTTGCAAAAAGGAGATCATCAAACGGACATGCAAAAATTCAATAAGGCAACTACGGATATTGTGCGACGAAATGAGGTTTCTCAGGACTTAATCGATAAATATTTTGCGCAGAAATAAAAGAACGGGAAGGACGGGAGATGCAAAATAAAACGGATTTTTTTGATAAAGATCAGGGGAAGATCTTTACGAATATTCATCAAAAAAACGTCAGCAGAAAATCGGTGATTAAACGGGATCAATTGGTTGTGGGGCAGCCGAGGAAAATCGAACACTCTTTACAGGTTTCCGAATCCCATCATGACGGGAAAGTAACCCCCATATACAACGATGATGAGTTAATCGGCATTATCTACGAATGCAGTTGCGGTAAAGTTGCGCAAATTTTGTTCGATTTTGAAGAACAAAGTCAGGTAGAGCGGACCGCAGCTACAGGTTAAGAAAATAGGATTTGGTTCAATCGTGGAAAATATCAAAGTAAATATTGATCCTCAGGGATTAAAGGCTACCATTACCATCACTTCTTCCGGTGATGCTTTTCCATCTCGCAACGATTTGATTGCCGCTTTGAAGGAAGCCGGTATTCGCTACGGAGTAAGTCGTGAAGTTTTTGAGGATATTCTCGCTAAAAAAGAGCCCGTCTACAATCGAGTTATTGCTCAGGGGAAGCCGCCTAAAAAGGGTAAACCTGCTCAATTAATTTGGGATGTTCCTTTGGCCCCGGAAGATACGGAGAATAAGAAACGTATTGATTTTAAGCAGGGAATGAAGTTTATCCCTGTAAAAGCCGGTCAGGTATTGGTAACGAAAATACCACCCGAGCAAGGAATCGACGGGCGTTCCGTTACAGGAGAAGTAATCCCTTCGCTTGGAGATGATGTTGAACTGCCCGCGGGTAGAAATGTGACGGTTTCCGAAGACGGTCTTAAATTGATGGCTGCTATCGACGGATCGGCCTATCGGCAGCAAGATAAAATTCATGTGGATAAGGTGCTGCAAATTAAGGGAGATGTCAGTTACGGGACGGGTAATGTTAAATTTAACGGGCCGGTGGTCATTGAGGGTGATGTGCGCTCCGGATTTCGGGTGGAAGCGCGCGATTCCATTGTCATTAACGGAAATGTGGAAGCGGCCCATATTTATTCCCAACAGGGTGATGTAACAATCAATTACGGTGTGGTCGGTAAAAACCGGGCTAAAATTTTAGCAGGCGGTAATTTGACCTGCGGTTTTATTCAGGATGCCACCGTCGGCGTGCGTGGCGACTTAAACGTGCAGCACTATGTAATTAACAGCAGCGTTTCGGTAGGGGGCATGATAACCGTTAAAGGCGAAGAAGGACAGATTCGCGGCGGAAGCTTGACCTCTGAAAAGGGCATTGTGGCTACCATCGTTGGATCACCCCGCAATATTTATACGGAATTGAAAATAATCGGTAGCGGGCCGAACAGCTCGCAACGTAAATTGTGGGAATTGAGCCGACTGCGCACGGATTTGACATTGAGGTATTCCACGCTTGAAAAACGTTTTCGTTTTCTAGCGTTACTTAAAAAAGAAGTTAAAGAGCTTTCAAAGGAACGCTTGGCCGAACTTACTTATTTGGGCGGTGAATTGAAACGTCTTAAAAATCGTTTGATGCAATTGGATGATGAAGAAATTGTTCTTCAAAAGGAAGCAGCCAAAGAGCGTCTGTTAAAAGAAGTGGTTATCGAGGGTAAGTTGTATCCCAATGTTCATATCGAAATTAACGGCCTCGGTTTTCAATCCGATGAAATGCTGGAAGGTGTTAAGATTTATCGTTTTAAAGACGAATTGATTGTGGAGTCTTTAAAAGAGATGACGGATGAAACCTACGACATTTTTATCCCTGGAGATAAGCGGGAAGCAAAAGCAGGTGAATGATATCATGACAGATAAAAAATTATTATCCAATGAAATAACATTCTTAATGAGCGACTTGGCAACACTCATTTATCAGGTGACGGATTTCGATGTAGCCTTAGACATGGTGTTGGATACGTATGTGGAATATTTCAAAATAAACCATGTGGCGATTGCCCGTTTCCATGAAGATGAAGAACAATTCGTGATAATAAAAAGTCGGGAGTTCGATCAAGACTTAAGGGAAAAATTAAAATTTGATCTTTTTACTTCCATTAACGGTTACATTATTCGCAAAGAACGTGTGTCACGATTCGACAAACTAAAAGACGGACTAAAAATCGGTGAACAAACAATTTCAATCGGCGCTCAACTTCGTACACTCTATTTTATCCCATTCCGGTTTCATGAACAGGTTAATGCTTTCTTAATTGTTGTGATTCATGAAGGAGAAGATGATTTAACGGAAGAACGGATAAAACTTCTATCGTCGTTTACGAATTTAATGGCTCCTGTTTTTCATGCTTTCGGTTCGGTGAAAAAGAGACGGCGCGGATTTGAAAATATTATTAGTAAGATTATTAAAGATCGTATTTATGAAGCACGGTTGGGATTGTATCCGGTTTCGTTTGCTATTTTTCGATTGAGCCTTTGGCATGAGATGATTTCTACCGTGGCATTGGAAGATACGGTACGCTCGTATCAAGAACTGTTCGATAAAAAGTTGGCTTCGGTCGGCGATGTTATCTGGTTAACATTGGATACGGCTTTTTTTATTTTTCCCAATGCCGATTTATTTACTTCGGAAAGTTTATGCAGTAACCTTAAAGACGAAATGCAAACTCTGTTTAACGAACAGGAAAGTCAGATCAAAGTGGATTTGAAATATGTTACAATCAGTTATCCGCAATCCGGCGAAGATGCCGGGCAAATTATCAGCCAATTGTGGTTAAGACTGTTTGACGAACTACGTGGTGATTCATTTACCGGCTCTTAAAATCGTATTTACGGCAAATGAAAAAGCGGTTTAAGTTTATCGTGCTTTAACATCGGAATAAAAAATATCCTAATTTTATGGTAAAGGAAAAAATATGGATTTCCCTAACCGAACCATATTGGTTGTTGATGATGATCCGGCCATTCTTGAAATGATTTCCGACGGTTTGATCGACAACCGGTTTGAGGTGATTACAGCAAGTACACCTGACGAAGTTCCGGAAAAAATTAGGAACAAGAATATCGCGTTTGCGCTTTTGGATTTTGATTTGGGATATCAGAAAAAAAACGGAATCCAATTGGGCATTGAGCTTTCGGATGAGATTAAAGATTTGATTGTGGTTATTATGACGGGTTATCACAATATCAAATATGCCTTGGAAGCCATGCGCAGCTACAGGTTCCATTATATGATTAAACCTTTCCGTATTGATCAAATTATTTCCCTTTTTGAACGGGCCATTCATGAATTGGAACTGCGTAAAGAAAATGAGTTGCTAAAAAAACAAATTTCAAATTTAAAGAAAGAAATAGAAGAATTACGAGCCCTTTTAAAAGATATTCGTCCCCAGGAAGCAAGCCTTAGTGTGGCGGCCAAAGAGCGTGAATTACGTAATAAAATCAAAAGTCAAAAAGCCTTAAATTCTTACCAGCGCCACAAAGATTCGCCTTCCGCCAAGGATTAAAGAGTATTCCAAAATAACCGAACATAGAGCCACCGAGAAATATCAGACGAAATATCGATTGAATTCGTTTATATGGACATTGTTTTTACGAATTCATCCGGTTTTGTGCGGATTGGTATTCGGCGAAAGATTCCGGTCGATGGTCGGATTTTTTTATTAAGTTTGCTTAGACCTTTTGTTGCTTGAATATTAGCCGATTATATGATCGAACAGTTTAATGCAGAACAGTAAAAGGTTCCTGTTGTTTGTGTTGGAATTGAAATGCAAATGGAAACTGAAATGCTCAAAAAAGTAAAATATGAGAACGGAGCTTATGGAAAAGCATGAAATTTTAGTCGTGGATGACGATCAACATCTGCGCATGGTTTTAAACCAAACATTGGAAGCGAGCGGATATCAGGTTTTGGTAGCGGAATCCGGAGAAGAGGCGTTATCAATTCTCAAAGAGCATCCGGTGGAGTTGATAATAACGGACTTAATGATGCCGGGTATAAAGGGCATTGAATTGGTCGGCAAAGCAAGAGAACAATACCCGGATCTCGGCGCCATTGTAATAACGGCATACGGAACCATCGAACGGGCGGTGGAAGCAATGCAGAACGGCGCCTTTGATTTTATTACCAAACCGTTTTCCATCAGTCAAATCGAATCGCGTGTTCAACGCTATTTTGAATACCAAAAGTTGCGTTTGGAAAATCAAACCTTAAAACGTAAAATCCAAAATTACCAAATCGAAACGCAAATAATCGGTGAGAGCCCGGCCATAAAAGAAGTCATCAATTACATCGATATCGTGGCCAAAAGCGATGCAACGGTTTTCATTCGTGGTGAAAGCGGAACAGGTAAAGAATTGGTGGCCCAGGCCATTCACGATCGCTCGGATCGGGCGGATAAGCCTTTCCGTAAAATCAACTGTGCCGCCGTTCCCGAAACGCTTTTTGAGAGCACGCTTTTCGGACACGAGAAAGGATCGTTTAGCGGAGCGTACCGCCAACAGAAAGGAATTTTCGAAGAAAGCAACGAGGGTACGATTCTCTTGGATGAAATAAGTGAAATTCCTTATGCCTTGCAAGCCAAACTTTTACGCGTTTTGCAGGAGATGAAAGTGACGCGTGTCGGCAGTACTACGGAAATTCCGATTGACGTACGTATTATAGCCACTACCAATCGGGATGTTGACGAGCTGATCAATTCTTCGAAATTCAGGGAGGACTTGTTTTTCAGACTCAATGTATTTCCCATAACCATTCCGCCATTGCGTAAGCGGAAGGAAGATATTCCTTTGTTAATTGATCATTTTATTGAAGCGTTCAAACCCAAATATCATTATGATAAAAAAGTGATTGCGCCGAGTCTGATGCAAAAAATTCTCAATTATGATTGGCCGGGTAATGTACGCCAGTTAAAACACATGATTGAACGTGCCTTGTTGTTTTCCGGCAAGGAAGAGATGATTACCGAAAAACATTTTCGTTTTGAAGAAGAAGGCAATCGGAACGGCAATAAAACATCGGCCATTCCGGATGAAGTTATTCCCTTGGCCGAAATGGAGCGTCGCATGATTTTGGCAGCGTTAAAGCAGACCAACAATCATCGTACCAAAGCCGCCGAATTATTAGGTATTACGGTACGCACGTTAAGGAATAAATTAAATGAATATGAACAAAAAGGCTTATTGGAAGGATAATGGCAATGGAACGCATTGAAAACGTCCCGTCAGGACAATATTTTGTGAGTAAAATTGACAATGTAATAGCGCAGGCCTTTTTGGGCTCTTGCGTAGGGTTGGTAATTTTTGATAAAGAAAATGAAGTCGGTGGGTTGTACCACATTTTATTACCCGAACCTTCCGCTTCTTATGAAGAAGACTTTGCTGAAAAGTATGCCAAAACCGGATTACCCTTATTTTTTACGGAACTTGAACAATTAGGCGCTAAAAAAGAAAATATGAAAGCGGTGGTTGTGGGCGGTGCATTAATGGGCGATGTTACCAATCTTGACCTTCAGTTGGATATCGGCGGGCGGACGTCGGATGTGGTTTTAAAGTATTTGGAAGAAAATAAAATAGAAACGATTCGGACGGAAACAGGCGGGTATTTTGGCTATAAATTAAGTTTTAATTTTAATACCTTTGAATTTCAAATCGAAATGATCGGCAGCGATCAGGCCGAATTTCATAAGCCGACTTCCATTGTGCCGTTGGAAAGTATCGATAAAGTCATCCAGCGCATTAAACCCATCCCGCAAATTGCTTTAAAAGTGATTCGCATGATCCATACCGATGATGTTTCCATGCGCGTGATCGGTAAGGAAATTCGTCAGGATCAGGTATTAACGGCTAAAATTATTCAATTGAGTAATTCGGCTTTTGTTAATCCGCGTTCGCGTATTCAGACCATTGATCAGGCCTTGGTAATGTTGGGTGAGCGGCGCATATTACTTTTAACGCTCTCCATTTTTACGGAATGGTATTACAAGGAAGCTGACAACGGGTATTCATTGTGCAAGGGAGGTTTGTTCCAGCATGCATTGGCCACGGCTTTGGCGGCTCAGGAAATCGCTAAAATAACCCGGCGCATTGAACCGGAATTGGGCTACACCGCCGGTTTGTTGCATGACATTGGTAAAATCGTCTTGGATCAATGGGTCGATCGACAGTATCCGTTATTTTATCGCCATTTGTACAGCGACGAGAATTTAACCCTGAGCCAGGTGGAGCAAAAAATGTTCAATATTGATCATACCCAGGCCGGTGCCAAATTAGCCAAATCGTGGGAATTGCCGGAAAACCTGGCATTGGTTATTGAACATCATCATAATCTGGAAAAATTTAACGAAAATCCCGACCTGTTACATATCATCAATTTTGCCAATTTATTGGTCAGCTATTTTAAAACCGGATTGGTGGTCAACAAATTCGACGAACGGAATTTGGCCGCTTCGGTGCAATACTTAAAACTGACTCCGGATCAGATTATTCAGGTGGTTGAACGCGTTCCGTTTAATAATTTGAATACCTTTGGCTCTT
>JALWEA010000321.1 GCA_027039465.1 Calditrichia bacterium
AACGGGTGGAAGATACCATAGTTATCTTTCAGCGAATCCGAATTAGCAGGAACCGGATGCGGGAAATCCGCTCGTCCGGGTCTGTGGGGGAGCGGGGCGGTAACAAACCGCTCTACCCGGAAACTGGAAACTTGGAACTGGTACAGCGTCCGGTTCCCGAGTGATTCTGCCGACATTTGTAGGGGCGAAGCATTTCCCTAATAAATAAAGATACAATCGATGTTTTTGTTTGCACAACGTTAAATTTTTTGAGTTTGCAGCATATTGACGGAAATGCTTCGCCCTTACTTTGGACAACGCAAGATAACAGGCAGAATCGTATCGAGGGACGGACGCGCCGCAACATGTCAATAGTAGCGGGAGAGTGAAGCAATCCCTAACATTATTATGGCCATTCCATCAGCAATAGGACGTTGTTGATTTGTAAGAGATTGCTTCGTCGCTTCGCTCCTCGCAATGACAAATTAACCCTGCCATTCTTCTTCCCGTCCCGCTTTTCGGAACGCAGTTCCGGGTGACAGCCACACTATGGGGGAATGGTTAACGATTAACGCATATACGAATAACGCTTAACGTTTTGTAACTTTTCGATTATCCATCGACAGCAGACTGAAAATTAATAATTTCGTTTGCTATTGACTCGGTTCGGCTAAAAAAATAAATTACGGCGTGCCGTAGAGATTAAAAGTAAAGGCACGTTTATTAAAACATGATTACTTATTTAGCAAAGAGAGGTGTTGCAATGTTTTTGGATGATAAAGATTTTAAAGTAAAAGTCGGCTTGGCGGAAATGCTGAAAGGCGGCGTGATTATGGACGTCACCAATGCCGAGCAGGCCAAAATTGCCGAAGATGCGGGTGCCGTGGCTGTGATGGCTTTGGAACGCATTCCGGCGGATATTCGCGCGCAGGGCGGTGTGGCGCGTATGTCCAATCCCAAAATGATTAAGGAAATCATGGATGCGGTTTCCATTCCGGTTATGGCCAAATGCCGGATCGGACATTTTGCGGAAGCGCAGGTACTGCAATCCATCGGTGTGGATTTTGTGGATGAGAGCGAAGTGTTGACCCCGGCCGATGACAAAAACCACATCTGGAAGCACGATTTCAAAGTACCGTTTGTTTGCGGTTGCCGTGATCTGGGTGAAGCGGTTCGCCGTATTGCCGAAGGTGCAGCCATGATCCGTACCAAAGGTGAAGCCGGCTCGGGTAATATCGTGGAAGCCGTGCGTCACATGCGCACCGTAATGGATGGCATTCGCCACATTACGCAGATGAATTACGACGAATTAACCAGTTATGCCAAGAACCTTGGAGCGCCGCTGGAAATCATCCTTTATATTAAAGAAAACGGCAAACTTCCGGTTCCGAATTTTTCGGCCGGCGGGATTGCCACTCCGGCTGATGCCGCTTTGATGATGCAATTGGGCGCCGAATCGGTTTTCGTGGGTTCCGGTATTTTTAAATCCGAAGACCCGGAAGCGCGCGCCAAAGCCATTGTTATGGCAACCACGCATTACAACGATCCCGATGTGGTCGCCAAAGCGAGTGAAGGTTTGGGCGAAGCCATGCCTGGCATCGAAATGAGTGAAATACCCGAAGAATTGCAGTTGAACAAGAGAGGATGGTAATTACTTTTGAACATAGGGATTTTGGCTTTACAGGGCGACTTTAGCAAACACAAAGAAGCCATCGAAGCGGTCGGACATCGGGCGCTGCTCGTCAAGGATGAAGCGACTTTAAATCAATGCGATAAATTAATTATTCCTGGCGGAGAATCAACCACCCAACTATTGCTCATTGACAAATTGGGATTACGCGATCCGCTCATTAATTTCGGGCGATCCAAAGCGATAATGGGGACTTGCGCCGGTTTAATTCTTTTGGGAACCACGCGTGAGCATTTGCCTGCGGAACCGCTAAAATTGATCGAAATAGAGGTGAAACGCAATGCTTACGGGCGTCAGGTGAATTCATTTATCGATACGGTACATTTGAATTTGGACGGCGATGAGATTGATTTTGAAGGCGTTTTTATTCGTGCTCCGAAAATCATGTCCATCGGTAAAAATGTACGCGAGTTAGGCAGGCACCGCGACGAAATTGTCATGGCGGCCAATGAACGGATTTTGGTTGCAACTTTCCATCCCGAGTTAACCGAAGATTATCGCATTCACCGCTATTTTATTGAGAAAATCGGCTCTTAAAATCAAAAAGGCCGTCCGTAATCGGGCGGCCTTTTACATTTCTTAAATATTCGTTCGCTCAAGGTCTTGAAGCTTTTTTACCGAATTGAGATTTTATTCATAGCTTACGTTTTTTCTTGATGTATGCATTAAAATTTCTTACCATAATTATTATCGAAAAATCTTTTCAAAAATAGGAGAACCCTATGACAGAATTTGTAACAAAAGTTTTTGAAATTTTTAGAGAATATCCTGAACTCGGACGTCATATTGCCGATGTTATTTGGGAAATTAACCACATTTCTCAGCGACAATTTGAAAAAATAATCGATCGGGAAGATGATCCTGCGATGGCAAGAATGATTCAAGTTTATGACGTGCTGTTTGTTGATTATTATTTCAAGGAAATAGACAGCTTATTCTTAAACTGGGTAATAGAAAATTTTCCGAATCGTTTTACCGAAGAAGAATTTCAGGAGATGAAGGCACAGGCTAAGGCATATCTTGATTTTTACGAAGTTGAAGAAGTGGAAGCCGGTAAGGGGAGCCATTTAAAATCGTTGATGACCGGAGAACAGTTTTTTGTCAATGATGTTTCTTCGTCTTATGGACTGCACAAATGGGATATTGTTTTAACTAGGCGTTATTCCTTGAATGACCAACATTTTATTACGGGCACTTTGGAGATATTTCCATATTCTAAAAAAGAATTTATACTTACAAATTTAAAAGAGGCCTTCGAAGAATTTCAGGAAGAAACCGGCTCTACGGATTACGGCCTTTTTGCAAAAGAAAACTGGCCGATTTTTTTTGAGATCGTTAGGGATATTCGCAAGACTGAAGAAAATAAAAAATTTTACACTAAATACGGAGAATTACAACTTTGTGAAGTAAGGTTTGATGTGAAAAAT
This sequence comes from Calditrichia bacterium, assembly GCA_027039465.1. GTDB lineage: Bacteria > Calditrichota > Calditrichia > Calditrichales > Calditrichaceae > Caldithrix. The sequence goes on from JALWEA010000321.1 coordinate 3,097, forward strand.
TTGCCGTACATTCTTAAAAAAGCAGAATCATTAGATGAATTTCTCCTAACCGGAACTAAATTGAGAAAGTTTGGCAAAAAACGAACAGCCAAACGTTACGATTTCGATTGGATTTCGCTTGGTCTCGAGAAAGAATTAAAAAAAATTGAGAAAAGCGGTCAACCGGGTGGTTTTCTTCTTTCTACTAAAATAGTAAATGAAAAAGGTGAATTTAATAATGCGGAGCTTCTCGGTAATTTTCATGTCGATCGAATTTTGGGGCGTTTGGAAGTACGCTCCCTTGAATTGGCCGAATTTGCCATCGAGCACTTCAAAGAAATATTCGGTGATTCTTTGAAA
>JALWEA010000322.1 GCA_027039465.1 Calditrichia bacterium
GGGACTATGGCCGCTTTCGAGGCCGTTTTACCTCTACCTACGGCTTTTCAATTTTTAGATTCCAATATTGCGGCTGCGCAGCGTTTGTTTGGTATTATCGACAGTAAACCGATGGTCGAAAATTTACCGCAGGCTCATGAATTTAGCGGTGAAAACCCGGACATTGCATTTGATCATGTCGTTTTACAATATCCTCAAAGTGACGAGCCCGCTTTAAACGGTTTAACGTTGGAAATCCCGGCCGGGACAAAAGTGGCTATCGTCGGACCAAGCGGTTCTGGTAAATCGTCGATTGCCAACGTGCTGTTACGTTTGTGGGATTTTCAGCAGGGAAGGATTACTTTAAATCGGCAAGACATTCGTACATTCACCCAGGAAAGCATTCGCGAAGCCGTCGGTTTTGTTTTTCAGCGATTTCATTTGTTTACCGGTACGATTGCCGAAAATCTGCGCCTGGTCAATCCGGATTTGTCCGATGAAGTACTTTTGAAGTTGCTTGATATTGTTTCTCTTAAAGCCGAAGATTTGGGAAAATCCGATCCGAAAGAGATTTTGTCCTATTGGATTGGCGAACACGGATCTCTTTTAAGCGGTGGCCAGGGACAACGATTAGCCATTGCGCAGGTGCTTTGCAAAGATCCTCGCGTTTTATTATTTGACGAAATCACGGCCAATCTTGATCCGGCCACCGAAAGAAAGGTCATGGATCGTTTATTTGAAACGTATCGAAACCGCACCATCATAAACATTACCCACCGTTTAAACATCATGGAGCGTTACGATCGGATTTTTGTTTTGCAGAACGGGAAAGTGGTTCAGCAGGGTCGCCATGCCGAGCTGATGAAACAAGACGGTTTGTATCGCCATATTTTTACGGTACAAACCGAACAGGCCGGGATTGGTTAAAGGTGGGGTGAAAGAGTTAAGAGTTGAATGGTTTAATGGTTAAATGGGGGGAAATCGTTATTCGTGTATTCGTTATTCGTTATTCGGGAATCATTGTTTGTGCAGGCGGTGGTGTGCGCCTGCTGTTTGATGTGATTTCCAGATCTGCCATTCTTCGCTGCGCTACTATTGACATGTTAGTGTCACGTTCGTCCCTCGATACGATTCTGCCTTTCATCTTGCGTTGTCCGAAGTAAGGGCGAAGCATTTCCGTCAAGACACCCCTAACTCAAAAAATTTAACGTTGTGCAACCAAAAGTATCGATTATTTTTTTGTTTGTGAGGAAAATGCTTCGCCCCTACAAGTGTCGGCAGAATCACTCGGGAACCGGGCGCGGTCAAAGGCAACCGGTTGTCGAATAATTGCGAAAAACGAAAAAATATCTTACATACATTAATGCTTTGGAAGGGATTGCTTCACTCACCCGCTCGCGGGATCGTTCGCAATGACAGTCCTTTACGAATAACGATTTTCCCCTCAACCCTTAACTCTTAACTCTTACACCCTTAACAATTAACCTTTTCCCCATTCTTTTTTGCCTTTTATTCCTTTGTCCTATATTTTTATTTATTCAAATTAAATATTATGCAATATTAAAATTGCAGGTAATAAATGGTCTTAATTGTTTGAGTTCACTAAAAAGGAGTAATTTATGCGCAGAACAAACCTTCTTTTTGCATTTTTGTTTGTTATTTTTGCAAGCCTGATCACATTTAATTGCACGGGAGGTAAAAAGGTAATGCAAATCCAACCGGCTAAATATTCGATCGTTCCCAAGCCTCAAAAACTTCTGGAAGAACCGGGACAGTTCGTATTCAATGAAAGAACATCCCTTGCGTTTGATAAGCAACTCCCGAAAGTCGGTTATGTTGTGGATTTTATTCGCGATCATTTCGGTCTGCCAATGAATTTTTCCTTCCCCAAGGCAACCCAAGCCGATAGTAATGTCATTGTTTTAAAAATTGACCCATCGATTAAAGGACCGGACGGCGCTTATCGTTTAAATATTTCGCCTCAAAAAATTGAAATTAATGCACCGAATGCCAGAGGATTATTTTACGGCATTCAGACGATTCGTCAATTATTACCTGCGGCCATTGAAAGCAGAGATACGGTCGTCGGGCAGGAATGGACGATTCCATGCGCTAAAATTGAAGATGCTCCGCGTTTTTCCTATCGGGGCTTGCATTTGGATGTGGGGCGCCATTTCTTTCCGGTAAAATTCATCAAAAAATACATCGACTTAATTGCGTTTAATAAAATGGATTATTTCCACTGGCATTTAACGGAAGATCAGGGCTGGCGGATTGAGATTAAGAAGTATCCGAAATTAACGCAAATTGGCGCCTGGCGCAAAGAAACGCAGGTCGGGCGTGGCGGTCGGAAACCATACATTTTCGACGGTGAACGTTATGGCGGTTATTACACGCAGGATCAGATTCGGGAAATCGTAGATTATGCCCAAAAACGCTTTGTAACCATTATCCCTGAGATAGAGATGCCGGGTCACTCTTTGGCAGCATTGGCTTCTTATCCTTGGTTGGGTTGTACGGGTGGCCCTTACCATGTTGCCACGAAATGGGGCATTTATAGAGCTGTGTATTGTCCGGGTAAAGAATCGACTTTTAAATTTCTCGAAGACGTGTTAAGCGAAGTAATAGATCTTTTTCCGGGGAAATACATTCACATTGGCGGGGACGAGTGCCTTAAGGATAGCTGGAAAACGTGCCCGTATTGTCAGGCGCGCATTAAAAAAGAAGGTCTGAAAGACGAGCATGAGCTGCAAAGCTATTTTATTCGGCGTATTGAAAAGTTCTTGTTAAGCAAAGGACGCTATATTATCGGATGGGACGAAATTTTGGAAGGCGGTCTTGCGCCGCAGGCTACGGTTATGTCCTGGCGGGGTGAAGACGGTGGAATCGCTGCCGCCAAAATGCACCACGATGTTATTATGACCCCCACTTCATTTTGTTATTTTGACTACTATCAGGCCGATTCCGCCATGCAGCCGTTGGCGATTGGCGGTTTTCTACCCATGAAAAAAGTGTATTCCTACGACCCTGTACCCAAAGAATTGGCACCGGATGAACAGAAATACATCCTGGGCGCTCAGGGAAATGTTTGGACCGAATATCTTTTGAATTCCAAATATGTTGAATATATGGCTTTCCCCCGAGCTTGTGCATTGGCCGAAGTGGTTTGGACGCAGAAGGAAAACAAGGATTGGCAGGATTTCTTAAGCCGCATGCAAGGGATTTACAAACATCTTGAGGCCATGAATGTCAACTTTTTCAGAGGCAACGTGGGGGATTTAATTCGTTAATTTAACACTGCCGCCCGGACCATTATCGGTTAATCCATTAAGAGCCGAGCGACTCTTGTTAGGAAGGGTGAAGAAATGGAAAAATTTAAGATGCGGCTTGTGGCCGCATTCATTATCCTTGGTATTGCGGGATGCGTTACCAACGATTTGAACAGAGTTCCG
>JALWEA010000323.1 GCA_027039465.1 Calditrichia bacterium
TGGCAGAATTTATAAAGGCCATGCGTCAGATTCCCGTTTCGCAGCGCCCGACATTCCGAACCGCGCATGAATTGTCAATGCAAATTGCCAAATGGTTTCGCGATGAGTATCTGTTCAAAGAGGCGCAAAAGGAGGGTTTGGAGAATGATCCGCAGGTTAAAAAAGAGCTGCAACGATTTAAGGAACAGGAAATTTACTATTATTACGTGAATCAAATTGCGGATACGCTGCGCATCCCGGATTTTGTTAAAAATTATTTCAAACAGAAAAATCATCGCAACCCGCCCAAAGAATTACGCCATTTTAATACGCTGCAGGAATGGAAATGGAGCAGGGCGCAACGTATTTTGCACAATAAATTAAAGCATCTTCCCGTAAAAGTGGAAATCAATCTTCCCGCATTAAAGGAAGAGAGCAAACAGATCGACTGGCAGGGGAAGGTGCGCATGTTCATGGTACGCAAGCCGTCCTAAGGTCAGTGCCACGGATTATTAAGATAGTGACATGGATTTAGGGAAAAGAGTTAAGGGTTAAGAGTTTAATGGTGGAATGGGGAAAATCGTTATTCGTGTATTCGTTATTCGTTAATCGTAAAAAAGTTAAATGGTTAAATTGTTGAATGGTTAATTGGGAAAATCGTTATTCGTAGAGGGCTGTCATTGCGATCCCGACGAAGTCGGGAGAAGCAATCCCTTCCAAAGCAGCGGCGGCCATGAATAATGTTAGGGATTCTTCCTCCCGACGCGTCGGGATCAGAATGACCGCCCATCATAAGTCAATTGTAGCATACGAAAGATTTTAAGGCGGTAAGCAATCGTAAATAGTAAAAAGGCACTTCGAAAAACTGACAACGGATTGAATTCAAGTAAATGAAAAACGTATTTCCCTTTCGGGCAATTCTGTTCATCGTTTCAGGTATTGTTTTTATTGCAGCGTGTAATCCTTCGCTTGGTAAAAATGAACCTGAAAATTCATCGCTTGATCGCCAGGAACACCTCCTCCGATCGATTGACCGGTTGTTGGAGCAAAGGCAATATCAACAGGCCCGGCGCTATTTGAATCTTTTACAAGAAAAAATGACCCGATCTCCATTGGCTGACGATGTGGCTTATCGACTGGCTTACCTGCACGTAATCGACGACTCGCTAAATCCCTATTTCGATTATGAAGCTGCACTTGCCGCCTTCCAACGGTTTTCAAAAAAATTTCCGCAAAGTCGTTACAGTTCAGCTTGTAATAATTGGCTAAAAATTCTATATTTGGTTTTCGATTACAAACGGCGTTGCAAAGCATCTTCGCTGAAAGTCGAGAGGCAACATCGAAAAATTCTTGAATTGGAAAATAAAAACAAAGAGCTAAAGCGAACGCTGAAAGATTTGGAAAAAGTCATTAAGAGAAATGATTAGGAGGTTGTTTGTTTAAGAAGGTTTTAATAGCGAATAGGGGCGAAATAGCTCTGCGCATTATTCGCGCTTGTAAAGAATTGGGTATTCCTACGGTAGCGGTTCATTCCGAAGCAGACACGGATTCGCTTCATGTCAGTTTTGCCGATGAAGCGGTTTGCATCGGTCCTGCGCCCAGCAACGAAAGTTATCTTGATCCGAGACGTATCATTTCCGCGGCGGAAATTACCGGTGCGGATGCCATACACCCGGGATACGGATTTTTAGCGGAAAATGCCGATTTCGCCGATATGTGTGAAAACAGCGGCATCAAATTCATCGGGCCGTCGGCTCAGGTCATTCGGGATATGGGCAATAAATCCCGTGCCAAGGAGATGATGATTAAAGCCGGTGTGCCTGTGGTTCCTGGCAGCGAAGGCGTGGTCGAATCGTTGGAACAGGGTTTGGCCATTGCCGAAGAGATCGGTTACCCGATTATTTTAAAAGCGGTTTCCGGCGGCGGCGGGCGCGGAATGCGCATCATTCGCGCCAAAGAAGATTTTGAAACCAATTTTCAGATGGCTCAGGCCGAAGCCCGCGGCGCTTTTGGCGATCCTTCCATGTACATCGAAAAATACATCGAAAATCCGCGCCACATCGAAATACAGATTTTGGCCGACGAGCACGGTAATGTGGTGCATTTGGGCGAGCGCGAGTGCAGTATTCAGCGTCGTCATCAAAAATTATTAGAAGAAGCGCCGTCCATTGCCATTGATCCGGAGCTGCGCCAACGCATGGGATCCGTTGCGGCCAAAGGAGCCAAAGGGGTGGGGTATTTCAGCGCGGGCACCATTGAATTCCTGCTGGATGATGACCATAATTTTTATTTCATGGAAATGAACACCCGTATTCAGGTGGAACATCCGGTGACGGAAATTGTGGCCAATTTGGATTTGGTAAAAGAACAAATCCGCATTGCGGCCGGTGAAAAGTTGGATGTTCGCCAAAAGGATATTGAAATTAAGGGTCATGCCATTGAATGCCGTATTAATGCCGAAGATTGGGAGAAGAATTTTATGCCCAATCCGGGTAAGGTGGAAGTTTTTCATTTACCGGGCGGGCCGGGCATCCGCATTGACAGCCATGTGTATCAGCAATATCAAATTCCGCCGTTTTACGATTCGCTAATTGCCAAGTTGATCGCTTACGGCCGCGATCGGGAAGAGGCATTGGCTCGCATGAATCGGGCGCTGGATGAATTTTTTATCGAAGGGGTGAAAACGACCATTCCTTTCCATAAAAAGCTGATTAATCACCCGGATTTTGTGTCCGGTAAATTTGATACGGGCTTTTTGGATCGGGTGGATTTATTGAAGGAAACCAAATAACGGACGAATACAAACTTTTTAAAAATTCTGGAGGTTACGATGAATGTACCTGAAAATTTGAAATACACCAAAGACCATGAATGGGCAAAGATTGAAGGCGACATGGCGACGGTGGGTATTACCGATTATGCCCAGGGTGAATTGGGCGATGTGGTTTTTGTGGAACTGCCGGAAGTGGGCTCAAAGGTCACCAAAGGCGAAACCTTCGGTACCATCGAGGCGGTAAAAGCGGTGGCCGATTTATTCGCACCGCTCAGCGGTGAGGTGGTGGAAGTCAATCCAACCCTGGAATCGGCGCCGGAAACGGTGAACCAAGACCCGTACGGTGAAGGGTGGATGATCAAAATTAAGATGGAAAACACCGACGAGGTCAATGATCTGCTGGATGCGGAAAAGTACAAAGAACTGATCGGGTAAGACTTTAAAAAGGGGAGTGTAACAGCTTCCCTTTTTTTGTTTGCATGAGGGGGGAATGGTTAAGAGTTAATGGTTTATTGGTTGAATTGTTGAATGGGTGAATGGTTAATGGTTAAGTTGCGCCGTGCAAGCCCATAAGGTGGGGATTTATGGCGTATGATGAAACACCTTTTAACCTAACCTGTTCCGATGAAAGAGCGGAACCCGGCAAGGAC
>JALWEA010000324.1 GCA_027039465.1 Calditrichia bacterium
GCATTGATAACCAAATTATTAATTACCTGATTTATTTGGCCCTTATCCGCTTCTATGGCCCAAAGATTTTCATCAATATCATACGTGCAAGCAATATTGGTACCTCTCAAAGCAAACTCCACACTTTCGGATAGCATATCTTTTATGGATATTACCTCTTTAACCGGTTCGCCGCCTTTGGCAAAAGTTAGTAACTGTTGTGTTAATCTAGTCGCATTTTGAGTCGCTTCAATAATGCCTTTCAGATATTTGTCGATATTTTTCTTTGCCGCTAATGCCAATTGGGCTAATTGCGCATTACCCAAAATCCCGGAAAGGATGTTATTAAAATCATGGGCGATTCCACCGGCTAACAGGCCGATTGACTCCAATTTTTGCGAGCGCATCATCTCATTTTCAAGTTTACGTTCAATACTTATATCTCTGAATACCCAAACATAGCCTGTTTCTTTCTGTTTTTCATCATTGATTTTCGCCCAGCTAATATTAACAATTTTTTCCGTTTCGGAGTTTTTAGGTTTTAGAATGGCATTAAAATAAGTTAAATGCTTTTCTTGTTTTTTTAAATTTTTAATATAATCCGGCAATCGGATTAATTCGTTCGTTTCTTCATTTCTTAATTCAATAAGATCGTTTAAGTTTTTATTTATCGCTTCTAATAATGTAGTATTTGTAATTTCTTCAGCCGATAAATTCATTAATCGAATATTACCTTGCAAATCGGTTCGGATAACACCGTCGGCAATTGATTTCAATGTGATTGCCAATTGCTCCCTTTCTTTAAAGAGAGAGAGCTCCGCTTTTTTACGTTCTTCCGTTTCCTTTTTTAATAATTTATAGCTGAGTTGGATGTCATGAGTACGCTCTTGAACTTGTTTTTCAAGCATCAGATTTCTTTTTTCCAAAACAGAGACACGCCAACGGACAATTAGTGAAATCAGCAAAGCAAGTACAATAATCAAAAAGATTATCACCCAAATCGATTTCCACCAAGGGGGTAAAATCGTAAAATTAACCGTTTTTTCTTCGGCAATATAATGGGTTACCGGATTCATCAAAAACAGATGAAAGGTATAAATTCCATCATTCAAATTAGTAAAATCGGCAAAATTGACATCCCGAGTACCCACAAAAACCGTGTCTTTATTAAGCCCTTCTAACCAATAAGCAAAAGCGTAATCAGGGAAAGTCCCGTAATTTATTTGATGAAACTTGATTTTGATCGAATTATCCCGACTTTTAAAACGAATCGGTTTGGTAAAAGGAAATATTATTGTTGTATCTTTGGAAGCAATAGATGTAATGTACGAATATGGAACCGTAAGCGGATAGTCAATTATCTTTTCGAAATGCACCAAACCTTGAACGCCGCCAAACCAAAAATCATTTTCATTGTTATAAAAAATAGCCCCCATATTAAACTCGGAGGTAATAAGACCTTTAGTCTTATTATAAACCTTTAAATTATTCCCTTTAACTTGATAAAGGCCTAAACTTGTTAATAACCAAATACCGGTTTTTTTAGTGGGCAATAAATCCCAAACGGTTCGATTTAATTTTAAAATGGTACTGAATTTCCGCCCGTCCCATTTGTAAGCACCCTTAGCCGTTGCGAAATACAAAGAACCGGAAGAATCTTTACGTACGGCAAAAATTTGCTTAATGGAATCCGGAACTTGCATTTTTACCCAAATGGTATCATTCAATTCCCATATTCCGAAACCATTAGTGGCCATAATAAAATGACCGTTTCTGTCTTTCTCAATTCCCCAAATTGAAAATTTTTTATTTTTAAGATTGTAATTTAATTCCTTAAGAGAATCCTGTGATATAATTTGGAAAACATAATTCCAGGTTACAATATAAGTTTTGTTATCGATAACTTCGATGCGACGTACGGTAAATCCATTAAAGAATTCAGTCAGTTTATTTTTAATCAATCGTTTATTTTCAAGAATGAATAAGCCTCTGGCGGTTCCCACCCAAACTTGATTATCAAAATGCCGAATACAAAAAATAGAATTTCCTTCAAAAACCGAATCGACTTTTCCAATGCGTTCAAAATGATTATGATTCAAGCGAAAAATTCCGTCATTTTTAGTCGCGACTAATAAATTCCCCCTACAATCTTCATTAATCGCCTTAATGTACGTATCGGTCAAACCGCTTTCTTTACCGTAATTCTGAAAGTTTCTATCCGGATAAACATATAGCCCCTGATAGGAACCGACAAATAAAGTATTGAACTTATCGACTAAGACACATTTTGAAAAGAAGCCTTTGTTGGGTTGTAAAATTTCTTTTATTTGCCCGTCAACAACATGAACAACGCCCCCATATTTGGAAGACAAAGTAATCCAAATATTCTTGCCATCTCTACTATAAACAGAAGAAACAAATATTTCCCCGAAAATTTTATTCCATTGAGCCGTAAACCCGGAATTGCCGATAACGAATAACCCTTTATTCGTACCGACCCATATTTCATGATCATTCAATGGCAGAACCGTTCGAATTTCATTGGATGGCAGACCGTCTTGAACCGTGTATTGTTTTATTTTTTGATGACCGTGAAAAACTTGCAATCCGTTTTTAAAACTGCCAATCCAATAATTTCCGTTTTTATCTTTAGCCGCTGAAATAATCGGACCTTGAATGGTTCCATCCTGATCACTTAAATGCAGCACAACCGAATCATTTTTAAAAACGTAAAGGCCGCCTGGTTCGGCACCTAATAAAATCTCTCCGTCATGTGTTTTTACTAAAAAATTAATACCATAATGTTGTAACTTGGGATCAAAATTAATTTGTTCCACTTTATTGTTCTTCAGACGCCAAAGACCGGTTCCAAGCGAAGCAACCCAAATTTCTCCGGGTTTATTTTCCACAACGCCTGTAATTAAACGAAATGGATACCCTGTTGATTTACTGTAAACCTTAAAATGATGTCCATCGAATTTTGCCACGCCTTCATTGGTTGATATCCAAGTATAACCGAATGAATCCTGCATTAATCCTGCGACAATCGATTGCGGCAATCCGTCGTCAACGCTATAATGAATAAACGGATAATTGGGAGAGGGGATTTGGCTTAATGATCCGGCATTTAATCCCGAAAAATTCAGGCATAATATTCCCACAATCCAAAGAATATGTTTTTTTAGGCTCAAGTTTTCTTCCCTGTTTTTTTCATAACACTTCTAAATTTATCGACCATTCTGATCGGTAATTTAATTTAATTGAACGGATTATCATCATTTTGGTTTCTATTGTAAATAAAAAAGTTAAGAATTAGATTTTTCTAACCTAATCCCGAAAGAAACATTGCCCTAAGAGATGTATTTGCTTAGATTGGCTTGAAATAAGTTTTGAAAAATTGTCGTTATCAGCAATATGTGAA
>JALWEA010000325.1 GCA_027039465.1 Calditrichia bacterium
GGAAATAGCCTGGGCCGATCGCGAAATGCCGTTGGGATATTTGAAAGGCGCTGAAATTTACGATAAGATAAAAGTAAGCGATGCCGAGGCGCGCAAGGCGTTTTTGCGGGTGAACGAAAAAATAGCAGCCAGGCATTTGTATGCCAAAACCAAAAAAGAAGCCGACCATCTGTATTGGCAATTGAAACACGGCGCTTCTTTCGATTCGTTGGCAAGAGTGGTTTTTACCGATTCTACGCTGAAAAACAACGGCGGATATTTGGGCTATTTTACCTGGGGTGATATGGATCCGGCTTTCGAAGATACCGCCTACCATCTTAAAATCGGGCAGATTTCCAAACCGGTCAAAACCGCCCACGGTTATTCCATTATCAAAGTGGAAGATCGCAAACGTGTACCTATTTTGACGGAAAACGAATATTTAAACAAGAAGGAAAAAATAATTCGTCTGGTGCGCACAATGCGCAAAAAGAAGGCCGAGGCCGACTACCTGAAATCCGTTTTTGATGAATCCGCATTACAATTTAACCGGCAGGGATTGCAGCATCTTTTGGGATTGTTAATGCAAAAAGAAACGGGAAAAGAAATCTCACCGAAAGTGACCGAAGAAAAGGCGGCCGAATACGAGGGCAAACCTTTGAGTGTCGGGGTGCTTTATAGGCAAATCATGCAAATACCGGCTTTTCACCGTCAAAAGATCAATTCCATCAAAACATTAAAGATTGCGATTAAAGGTTTGTTGATTAATGAAAAGCTTTGGCAAATCGCCAGGCGCAAACATTACGATCAATTGCCGGAGGTAAAGAAGGCGATTTCAAATGCCCACAACAATATTTATTTGAAATTCAAACGGGCGGAAATTTTAGCCAAAGCCCAGGTACCGGATTCCGCGTTGCGCCATTATTACCGAAAAAATATTTTCAAATTTAACAAGCCCAAAATGATTAATGTGCGCGAATTGCTGGTAAAAGATTTTAATTTGGCGCTGAAACTCAAAAAACAGCTTTTGGACGGCGCCGATTTTGCGCGTCTGGCCGAAAAATATTCGCAACGGAAATGGTCGGCGCAAAACGGCGGCTTAATCGGTTATTCGGAGTTGGATCGTTTCGGCAATATTAAAAACAAATTGTGGAATGCGCCGATCGGGAAATTAATCGGGCCGATTAAGGTGGGCGATTATTACGGCATTTTCCGTGTGGAGGGTAAACAGGACGCCAAACCTTTGCCCTTTGAGCAGGCGCGGGAAGCGGTTCTAAAGGAATACAAAGGAGAGAATCAAACCGAATTGATTCGCGCTTATTTATTGAAATTGCGTAAAAAAGTGACCATAAAACGTAATTTGAAATTGGTAAAGTCATTTAGTTTGCAAGAAAACCCTCAATAAGAAATGAAAGGGTGCATTTATGCTTAAAAGATTCTTAGTGGTAATCGGGCTGCTATTTTCAATGGCAACCCTGACATTTGCGGGTACCACGGGAAAAATAGCCGGAAGAGTAACGGATAAAAAAACCGGCGAGCCCTTACCCGGGGCCAATGTGTATCTGGAAGGAACGGTTTTCGGTTCAACAACCGATCTGAACGGTAATTATGTGATTTTAAATGTGCCTCCCGGTAAATACACGCTTATCGTGCAATATGTGGGTTACCGCGAAATTCGCATGAAAGACGTACGTGTGGCCATCGATTTAACCACACGGTTGGATTTCCAAATGCAGGAAAGTACGCTTGAATCCACGGAGGAAATTGTGGTGGAAAGCAAACGCAAGCTGATCCAAAAGGACATTACGGCTAGCCAGGCCAGCGTTTCGGCCGATGAGATCAAGGTATTGCCTGTGACGGAAATGTCCGACATCCTCCAATTACAGGCCGGTGTAACGCGCGATGCCAGCGGTGGATTTCACATCCGCGGCGGTCGTAGTAATGAAATCGCTTACTGGGTAAACGGCGTTTCGGTTACGGATGCCTTTGATAACAGCATGGGCATCGAATTGGACAACAATAGTATTCAGGAATTGCAGGTCATCAGCGGTACTTTTAATGCGGAATACGGTAATGCCATGTCCGGTATTATTAATGCGGTTACCAAGGAAGGCGGCCCGAATTATGCCGGTAATATTAAAATGTACATGGGCGATAATCTGAGTAATTTCACCGAATATTTTTACTACATCGATCATTTTAATCCTTTGTCCGAATACAATATTCAGTCCAGTTTAAGCGGGCCTGTGCCGTTAACCAAGAAAAAAATCCGTTTTTTTGCCAACGCCCGTTACAACAAAAACGACGGCTACCTTTACGGACAAAAACGTTACAATCCGGACGGCAGTTGGGCTAGTGCGGACACGCTATTACCGGTGCAGCAGGAAACCGATCCCAAAGCGCGTTATGTTACCAAAGACGGAAAATTGTACAAAGTGGTGCCGCCCATGAGCGGTAAACCCGTACCCATGAATTGGAGCCGCCGTTACAATGCGCAAGCCAAAATCACCTTTTTCCCGTTGCCGGTTTTAAAATTCAATGCGGAGTTGCTCTATTCCAAAAAAGATTTTCAGGATTATGACCACAGTTACAAATGGGAACCGGACGGCAACGTCAAAAAGTTTTTTAACAGCTACAACACCTGGTTTTCCGTGACACACACCTTGAACTCAAAAACTTTTTACACCATTTTGGCGTCGTTTTTCCAAAACGGATTTAAAGAATATCTGTACAAAAATCCGCTTGATCCGCGCTATGTTTACAGCGATACTTTGCAGCCGATTATTTACGCTTTTCGCACGGCCGGAACCAATAATCATCGTTTTAGCCGCATGACGCGCACCTACGGATTAAAGGGCGATTTTACCAGCCAGGTGACTGATCACCACTTGGTGAAATTCGGCGTGGATTACAAAACCTACGTTTTGAACTATGACGATTATTGGTTGCAGGCAAAGCGGGACGCCAGCGGCCAGGTAATTTCTCCTTATCAACCGGCGGTTCCGGCAGATACTAGTTTACGGCGAACAAAATACACCCGCCGTCCAGAGGAATTTTCGGCTTACATTCAGGATAAGATCGAATTTCAGGACATGATCATCAATGTGGGCTTGCGGTTCGATTATTTCAACTCACATGGCAAAGTACCCAAAGACATGATGGATCCCAATATTTATTTTCCTTTGCGCCCAGGATTGAATAAAATTCCATTGGATCAACGTGAAAAATATTTTTACAAAAACGCAACGCCAAAAATGCAACTCAGCCCGCGTTTGGGTATTGCCTATCCCATTAGCTCGCAAGGTGTTATTCACTTCTCCTACGGGCATTTTCTGCAAATACCATCGTTTCAATATTTGTTTAACGGCGGCTACTACAAGGTGGGCGAGTCCGGCCAGTATTACGGCCCTTTTGGTAATCCGGATCTGAAAGCGCAGAAAACCGTCATGTACGAAATCGGTTTACAGCAGGGGCTGTTCGGGGATTTCAAGATCGATGTTACCGGATTTTACCGCGACGTGCGTAATTGGATTTCCACTAGTCCGTTGTACATTACTTACAATCGGGTAACCTATTCCATGTACATCAATAAAGATTATGCCAATGTGAAAGGCATTACCCTTGTGCTCAAAAAACGGTACAGCCAAAACTATTCGTTTGACATCAGCTACACGTTTCAGGTTGCCGAAGGCAGCAATTCCTCGCCGGAAGATGAGTTCAACGCCATTCGCTCCAACCTGGAGCCCACGCTGTATTTGTTGCCGCTGGATTGGGATCAGCGTCATTTGATTAACGGCTCGTTTTACGTCGGCGCGGAAACCTGGGGCGCCAGTTTGATTGCACGCTTCGGAACGGGGCTGCCCTACACGCCGCAAATTACCCAATACACGGCCGATCGCGGCATCCATTGGGGATTGCAAAAGAACAGCCGACGCAAACCCAACCAATTCAGCATGGATTTGCGTTTGCATAAATCGTTTAAAGTAGGCGGATTTAAATTCACGGCCTTTACGAATATTTACAATTTACTGGACAATCATATTCCGATTAATGTTTTTGCCGATACGGGTAAGCCGGATTACACCACCGACAAAACGCCGGACGATTTCACAAAGCGTCCGAATACGGTGGCGGAATACCGCAAATACCCATGGCACTATGCCGAACCGAGACGAGTTTTGTTTGGTATTAATTACAATTTTTAATGGAAAGGTGATTTCATGAAACAGGTGTTAAAACTTTGGCTTATCTTGTTTTTGATGTTTAGCATCCAAAGCCTGTTTGCACAAAATAGCCGACATCATATTCCCGGCAAAGAACGGGGCGATCCCCGTTATCGCCGCAAAGCGCAATTGGAAGGGAACAACGTTCGAACAACCATTTTTAACTTCGGACACACCGGTCGAACGGGAGCCGTGCCCATTTACGAAGAAACGCCGTACGAATGGCCGAAGAATACGGGCCATGTTTACCTGGCGCAAACAACCATCTGGTGGGGTGCGGAAGTGAAGGACATTAACGACGAACGTCAGCGCATCGTGATTGTGGATAACGGGCGCACGTCGGATCAGGGTAAAAGTTGGAACATTGAGCCCTGTCCCGGTTATTTTGCGCCTGGATCGAACAGTATTGCCAATAGCGTCGATCCTAGTACCTGGCCGCCCTTCTGGCCGGACAAAATGAACATTGCGCCCGGCAGCGGCGCCAAACCCGGTTGGCCTGGCAGTTGGAACGGGTATTTCGGTCGGGATAAGTTCAATGCCGATCAGGAAATTTTTTACCGCGCTTCGGACGACCGCTACGACAACTATTTGTATTTCCCCGATTCAACGGATTTAACCCGTCACGGGTTGGGTATTTTAATGGATGTACGCGCCATGGCCTGGTCGCAGATTTTGGTCAGCGATGTGGTTTATCTGTTGCATTTTTTGACCAATGACGGAACCAAGGACCTTGAAAAATTTGCCGTAACTCTTGGCGTGGCCGATTTTGTCGGCGGCGACGGTGATTCACAGGATGATATTTCCGAATACGATTTGTTGAATGATATTATGTGGAGCCGCGATGCGGACAACAAAGCACCGACCTTCGGTAAAGACCCGGTGGGTATTGTCGGTGTGGCCTTGCTGGAAACTCCGGGAAACGCATTGGATCGCATAGACAATGACGGTGACGGCGAATCCGGCGGCCCGATTGTTACGGAAGATATGTTAAGAGGCGAAGGCACGGAAGATATTCTCAATAATCCGGGAGATCCGCGCAATTCGGACGGCATTGACAACAACCACAACGGTTTGGTTGATGAAACCATTGCTCATATTGCTTTCAATGGGCAGGTTGGCGTTTCTTATGCCGATCATATCGACAACAACGGCAATGCCGAAGAAGGAAGTCCGCTGGTTACTCAGGCCATGGTCGATGTGGCTAAAACGGATTCCTATTTTGACAGCACGGAAAATGAAACCTATTATTGGAACCGCTGGCCGGCCAATCCGGAGAGCGATCCCATTCAAAAAGGCAAAATCAATTTGATTATGGTGGATGAAACCGATATCGGTCATGCTTTCCGGGATTACATTGATAACGACGGTGACGGCGAAGACAACAGCCCGGTGATTACGCAGGAAATGATTGAACAGGCGGCCAACGACGCCCCGTACTACCGCTATGTGGTTCCCGGATCGAATATCATTTTGTACGATGTAAAGCAGGAAGACCTGGGTAAAAAGTACGCCGACGGTATCGACAATGACGGAGACGGCGCGGTCGATGAAAATATCGACGAAGGTATTGATGAAATGATCGATGAACGGCGTGACGATTTTATTGATAACGACGGAGACTGGAATCCGCTAATGGATGACGTGGGTATTGACGGCATTGCCGGAACCAATGATTTTGGCGAAGGAGACGGTAAGCCGACTTCCGGCGCCGGTACAGACAGCCCGGGCGAACCGGATATCGATAAAACCGATGTCTCAGAAACCGACCAAATCGGTATTTCGGCCTCGGCCAGAACACCGGCCGGCGGATTGAATTTGAACAGCGATGCCACGCTGTGGTTCGATTTTATGATTCCGGGAAAGTTTTACGATCCAAGGACCGTGCAGGCCGGTGAATACGACTTATGGGTGACTTCAGGCTATTTCCCAATTCGGGCCGGACAGCGCGAACCCATTTCCGTAGCCGTAATTTTGGCCAATGCCAAGCAGGATGATCCGGACGGTAAATTACGCAAGGCCGCCGTACTCAAGAAAAAAATACGCGCCCAGGAAACCTACAACAACGATTACCAATTTGCCAATGCCCCCATTACGCCGCATTTGACGGCGGTTCCGGGTGACAATAAAGTTACACTGTACTGGGACGATTTGGCCGAGCTTTCTTATGATAATTACATTTACAAAATCGGCGGCAATCCTAATGATTTCGAAGGATACCGCATTTATCGTGCAACGGATCCGGCATTTGAGGATCCTCTGGATATTACGGACGCCTTCGGTACCTTGCGCTTCCGGACGCCGCTGGTGCAATTCGATAAAAAAGACGGCATTACCGGGCTGGATTCCGTTGGCATTGACGGTGCCCATTTTTATTTGGGCAATGACAGCGGCTTGAAACATACGTTTGTGGATTCGTCGGCGAAGAACGGATTCACCTATTATTATGCCATTACATCGTACGATTTCGGATTTCCTTCGGGCGGCATTTTACCTACGGAGTGTCCGATTCGTGTGAATTTACAACCGGACGGTTCCGTAATTTTAGGACCTAATGTGGTACGCGTAACCCCGGAAGCCCCGGCTGCCGGCTATGTTCCTCCGACTTTGGGAACAATTGAACACTTGGAAGGTTCGTCAACAGGAAATATTTCTTACGAAATCATCGACCCCAATAAAGTTAAAGACGGCCATGTTTATTACATTACGTTTGAAGACACTCTGAAGCCTGGTAAAAACGGTAAGCCGGACACCTTGACCACTTACAGTTATTCCTTAACGGATTCAACCATCGACTCGGTGCTGATAAAAAACAACACCCATTTTGAACCGGGTTACGAACAACCGTTGGCGGACGGTTTCCGCTTGCATTTTTTAAATGAAGATCAGGTTGGACTGAACCAAAAACTGTCCGGATGGCGACCGCCGAATGTCAACATCCCGACTTTTACTTTCCAGAAGTTGACCCAGAGCGTTGGGCCGGAGGGTGAATTCAGATTGAATGATTATGAAATTATTTTCGGCGAACGCGGCATGGCTACTTCAACGCCTGGAACGTACGAAGGCAAATTCTTCGACAGTCAGGATGTAAATTTCAAAGTAATTAATCTGAACACCAAAGAACCGGTGGATTTTGTATTTGCGGAATTAGACACCGCCAACGGCGGACCCGGCGTTTTTTCCGCAGGGATGGATACTCTATTCGGATCAATTGTCATTCCTTACAAAGATGTTATCGCTTTTCTGGAGCCGAAAACGATAGACGGTCGCGACACGTTGGTTTACACCTGGCAATTTTATCTGAGCAGCGTACCCGATTCAACTCAACGCATTCCTACGGTGGGTGATACGGCAAAAATCATATTGAAAAAACCGTTCCTTTCGCAGGATGTTTACCGTTTTACCGCTCATGAGGGCTACATTCAAAAACGCAAAGCCAAGAGCGATCTGAGCAAAATCAAAGTGGTACCCAATCCTTACGTGGCCACGGCAGCCTGGGAGCCCCGCAATCCGTATAATTCCGGCCGCGGGCCGCGTTCGATTCACTTTACGCATCTACCGGCCAAATGCACCATTCGCATTTTTACGATTAACGGAGAGCTGGTGCGTAAAATCGAAGTGGACAATCCCGATGACAATGGAACCGCTTATTGGGATTTGTTGACCAAAGATCATTTGGCGGTTTCTTACGGCGTTTACATTTACCATGTGGAAGCGCCGGGAATCGGTGAAAAAGTCGGTAAATTTGCGATCATTAAATAAAGCGCTTTTTAAGTGACTTTGAAAATGAAGGAGAAGAAAAGTGCGCATGACGAAACTCATTTTAAATAGCTTGTTTGTGCTTGTTTTAGGCAGTTCGTTAACCTTTGCTCAAGGGGTTACCAAAACGGGCACTACGGCCGGGAAATTTTTAAGCATGGGCATTGGCCCGCGTGCCATTGCTATGGGAGGTGCTTTTACATCCATTGCCGATGACGCTTCGGCCATGTATTGGAATCCCGCCGGTATTGACAATTTGCAGCAAAACCAGATTATTTTTACTCAGACCAACTGGTTTGTGGACATCAAGTTGAATTACATCGGAGCGGTTTTTAAAGCCGGGCAAATAGGAACCTTCGGTTTGAACATGACGGCCATGACCATGGGCGACATGGAGGTAACCACAGCCAATAACCCGGAAGGAACGGGCGACTATTTTTCAGCCGGTATGTACGCGGTCGGTTTTACCTATGCACGGCATTTGACGCAAAAGTTCATCATCGGGGCAAATTTTAAATATGTCCGTGAGAGCATCTCTCAATCCGCAGCTCAGGGTTTTGCCGTTGATATCGGTACCATGTTTATCACGCCTTTTTACGGTATCCGATTGGCGACCAGTATCAGTAACTTTGGCACCAAAATGCAGATGCAAGGCGACGACCTGCTGATTCAGCACGATCCGAATCCGAATATTCACGGTGATAATTCCAATTTAAACGCCTATTACGAAACCGACCGTTATGAAATGCCTTTGCGCCTGCAAATCGGTCTGGCTCGGGATTTCCATTTTATCCAAGGCCAACGCCTTACTTTGGCGGTGGAAGCCGCGCACCCCAATGATAATTCCGAATATATGAATTTAGGCGGCGAATTGGCTTTGTTTCACGAACGGGTGTTTTTACGCGGCGGATTTAAATCGCTGTTCATGCGCGATCGGGAAGAAGGTTTAACTCTCGGGGCCGGTTACCATACGCCGAATTTCGGCAAATTCAGTTTGAATATCGATTATTCGTTTCAGGATTTTAAACATCTTGGCGATGTGCATACATTCGGATTCATATTATCATTTTAAAAAAAGAAAGGAGGTGCGACCCGCAAAAAGCTAATGGAAACGTTTAACCTTTTAACCCAATTTAAGTTAACCTAATTTAAGGAGGTAAGAATGAAAAAATTCACCATGCTAATGATCGCGCTTGTTTTCATGGCTTTTGCCGGAGCGCAAGCGGCACAGGTGACTTTCAGAGTAAGCATGAAAGTCAAGGTGCAAACGGGTGAATTCGATCCGATGACCCAACATGTTCGCATTACGGGTACCATCGTTGATCCCCAATGGGACCCGGCAAATGATCCGATTTTGGACATGGTCGATTCCACAAACTACGTTTACGGAACGACTCTAACATTGGATCCCGGCGATTACCTGTACAAATACCTTATCGGTGATGCCTGGGGCAATGATGAGCTTCCAGGGCAAAACAGGAATTTAACGGTAGGAACGAATGATACCACCGTCTTTGTTTATTACAACGATGTGGATTCGGTCTCCTTTCCGCCCGCACCCGAAGGTAAGATTAATGTCATGTTTAATGTTAACATGACGCGTTGGGCGCAAAAAGGCGCTTTCGATCCCGATAAAGATACGGTACGCGTAACCGGCGATATGACCGATCCGCAATGGGATCCTCCGACGGCTCCGATTATGACCGATGATGACGGGAATTTGGTTTATACCGTTACCCTGCAAATCACCCCCGGACAGCACTATTACAAATATCTGATTGGCAGTGCCTGGGGACGTGATGAATTACCCGGCGCCAATCGCGAAATGAACATTAATGCCGACTCGGCTTTGTTCCCGGTTTATTACGACAATGAACCTTACATCGTTAATCCGCCGGTTAGCACGGATTCCGTAATGTTGACTTTGAATGTCAACATGCGCGTTAAAACGCTCGAAGGCGATTTTAATCCTGCCAGTGATTTTGTAGTAGCCGCCGGTTCTTTCCAAGGCTGGAATCCTGGTGCAGCGCCGCACATGACCGACGATGACGGCGACAGCATTTACACCGGTACCTACAAGGTTCCGACCAAAGCTACTTATGAATACAAGTTTGTAATTAACGCCACGAATTGGGAAACCCGTGACAATCGTCATGTTGTGGTCGGCGATTCGGATGTAACGGTTCCGCCGGTTTATTTCGACGATGATAGTGTCGTTACGATCAAAGCCAACGGTAATGTAAAATTTTCCGTGAACACGGATGTTTTGGCTGAAGTTGGGTTGTTTAACCCTAATGAAGATTCCGTACATGTTCGCGGCAGCTTTAACGGATGGAATTCCGATGACGCCGCGCGTTCACACATGAATCAGAATTTAGCCAATCCGTTGAACTGGTTCCTGAACGTGCCTTTTGAAGCCTATGGTATTGGTGATCCTTTGTACTACAAATTCTGGGTTTACAAGAAGAATCCGGTGGTCAACGGTGTAACCTGGGCTGACGGCTGGGAACGTCCGACCGTTACGGGCGGTGGAAACCGTACCGCTTATTTTGAAGGAAAAGACGATCAGGAAATTGATCCGGATTACTACGATCATGTTGGGCCGGATCAGGTTGTTCAGGAAGGTACCGGATTAAAGGTAACCTTTAATGTGGATATGAAACCGGCAGCCGATCCTAATTTGCAGGCCATTCCTTTTACGGCCGGCGAAGATACGGTTTACTGGATTTCCGAAGAACCGGCTTTTGTGGTAACGCAGGGCTGGGAAGACACGGACAATATGCGTGTTTTGCAAT
>JALWEA010000326.1 GCA_027039465.1 Calditrichia bacterium
ACACGTTTTTCTTAAAAAAAATGAATCAGGTAAATGATTTAACCGACGTGACGGCGCCGGCCAATGAACCTTGGGATCAATTCATTCAAAAAACCATTACTGCGTTACGTTTAAAACAGCGCGCCTTTTCCACGGAAAAGACCTACCTAAGATGGATTCGCTCTTTTCGATATTTCCTGAACGATAAAAATCCGCATGACCTGACCGCTGAAGATCTTCAATTTTATCTGAGCCATTTAGCAGTCGATTTAAACGTGGCGCCCAACACGCAAAATCAAGCTTTAAATGCGCTCATCTTCTTTTATCGATACGGTCTCGAAAAAAATATCGAAAATATGCTTGATGCCGTTCGCGCGCGTAAAAAGCAAAAACTACCAGTGGTGTTAACCAAAGGTGAAATCCATGCTGTTTTTGAACACATGCCGCCTAACCATCGTCTTATGGCCAAAGTGATTTACGGCGGCGGGCTACGCCTGATGGAATGTCTTCGCTTGCGTGTTAAAGATGTCGATTTTAAGCAGGATATCATTTGGGTGCGCTCCGGTAAAGGCGATAAAGACCGCAATACCCTTTTACCGGCATCTATTAAAGAAGAATTGCAAAATCATTTAAAAATAGTGCGCAAATTGTACGAACAGGATCGTCAAAAAAATATTCCCGGTGTAGAATTGCCTCATCTTCTCAATAAAAAATATCCGAACGCGCCTACGGAATGGCAATGGTATTGGTTTTTCCCATCCCGGTATTTGTCCATCGACCCGCGATCCAATACGATTAGACGCCATCATGTCCATCCGGGCAGCTTGCAAAAAGCGTTTAAAACAGCATTGAGGAAGGCAGAAGTGGCAAAGCATGCATCCATTCACACCTTGCGTCACAGTTTCGCCACCCATCTCATCGAAGCCGGTTACGATATTCGATCCGTGCAGGAGCTTTTGGGCCACAAAAGCCTGCAAACCACCATGATCTACACCCACATCGCCAAAGTAAATTTTTCCGGCATCAAAAGTCCGTTAGACTAATTTTTTAGGCATTCAAATAATCGGAAACAAAAATAAACTCAAAAAGGCAGGCACATTATTTTCCATCCAACCGCCAATCACGATTAACGAATAACGAATAACGCCTTCCCCTTAACTCTTCAACCCTTAACATTCATCCAATTCCAAATTCCCTGTTCCCCGTTCCTATTATCCCATTTAACTAAAAAATCCGTGAAAATTCGTCCGATCCGCCAAATCCGTGTCCCATTAATCATCGAAGCCGGCTACGACGTCTGTACCGTGTAGGAGCTTCTGGGCCATAAAAGCCTGCAAACTACCATGATCTACACCCACATCGCCAAAGTAAATTTTTCCGGCATCAAAAGTCCGTTAGACTAATTTTTTCAAGCATCCCGATAATCGGAATCGAAGATGGTTTAAAAAAAGCAGTCACGTCTCTTTTTATTCAACCCCCAATTACTCTTAACGAATATACGAATAACGAATAACGGATACACGAATAACGTTTCTCTTAACCCTTCAACTCTTCAACCCTTAACCATTCAACAAATCAACGATCCAACTCTTCCACGCTTAACGAATATACGAATAACGGATACACGAATAACGTTTCTCTTAACCCTTCAACTCATAACACTTAACCTTCCCCCATTTGCCATCAAGGTCAATTTCCTGCCGAACATTAGTAACCCGACTTGAACGTTTTATTAATTGCCTGCAACTAAATTTGATAGTCAAAAACCAATAGGTCATCTAACAACGGTTTAAGCACCTTCTTAAGCGCTTCATGCTCCGGATGCTGCAGGTAGTTTTGCCGACCTTCTTCATTGGTAAAGGTCATTAGAACAGAATGGGTGTAGCCTTTATTCTTATTTTCCGGGCTATTATTTAAGCCCCACTCCACCGAAACCACCCCTTTTATTTTCGTCGGCATAGACTCAAATAAAGTTTGAATTTCATTGATTTGAAATGATTCAACGGATTGTTTGAATTTGATGAGCAATATATGTCTTATCATTATCTTCACCATTAAAGGTAATGTTTGGCATCAGGCACTCTACCAAGCGGCGCATGTCTCACAGGATTGGAATCCATTGGTCGTTCAGTCTCTTACTGGAAGATAGTAATTGTTACTCGTACTGTAAGTCTTTCCTGAATAGATGCCGGATTTGGCGGTATTTCCAAGAAGCCATGTCCTTTTTTTCGAATGCCCTTTCGCCTAAATGGACAATTTCGGTCATTAATAAATCAATTGGAACCACATACTTGGGAGATGTAATAAAAATTTTATCCGATCATTTCGAATATTTTTCCAATGGGTTATGTCTACAGCGATTCCTTTTTTTCCTCGATGCACTTCAATAGTGAATCAAAAGAATCAATAAATTTTTGAACGCCTTCTCTTACTAATTGATCGGTAACCGAATTTATATCAATTCCTACTTTCTTTAACGATTTCATTACATTTACTGCTTTGTCAATGTCTTTCTCAATGGCATCTTCCACTATAACGCCGAAATCCTTAAAAGCTTTAATTGTTTCATCGGGAAGTGTGGTAACCGTATCTCTTCCTATCAATGGTTCAACATATTTAACCTTACTGCTTAATGGATCTTTTGTGCTTGTACTCGCCCATAAAGGTCTTTGGACACGGGCTCCTTTTTTAACAAGCGCATCCCATTCACTTCCGCTAAAAATCTTCTTAAACCTTTGATAAGCAATTTTGGCGCTTGCTATAGCAGTTTCACCTAATAAATCTTTTGCCTTGGGTTGGAGAGAAGGGTCATCTATTTCCAACAGTAATTTATCGGTTAACACATCTATTCTACTCAAAAAGAAACTTGCAACAGAGGTAATATTATTTATCGGTTTATTTTCGGCTACTCTTCTTTTAAGAGCATTAATGTAGGCATGAGCAACTTTCTCATAAACTGCAATTGAAAAGAGAAGGGTAACATTAATATTTATTCCCTCATAAAGCATTTGCTCAATAGCAGGAATTCCCGCTTCCGTACCGGGAATTTTAATAAGGCAGTTAGGACGATTAACTTTGGCATATAATCTCCTCGCTTCGGCCATTGTGCCTTCCGTATCATTTGCCAGATATGGCGAAACTTCAATACTAACATATCCGTCAAGACCATTTGAAGATTCAAAAACCGGCCTCATGATATCACAGGCATCCTGCACATCTTTAACAGCAAGTTCTTCGTAAATTTCTGGTGTTGTTTTGTTCGCTTTTGCCAATTCCAATATTTGTTCGTTATAACTATCGCTATTGGATATGGCATTATAAAAAATACTAGGATTTGAAGTTACACCCCTCAAACCTTCTTCATCTACTCTTTTTTTTAGTTCACCACTTAAAAGTTTGTCTCTAGTGATGTTGTCCAACCAATAACTTTGCCCAAAGTTTATAAGATTTGATAAATTATTCATTTTTACCTCGATATTAATTTTTTATTTATTCAATTGGTTTTGCATTGGCCAATAGATAATCTTCCGCCTCTTTCGACCATATTCCATTAGTTTTTGCAACTATTGAAGCTAAGTTTTTAAACAACGGATTATGCTCACCCAATTTTTCAAAATCATCAATCGCTGTTAACGGCAAAGAGATATGCGTATAAATTAGTTTTTTCCCGCCGGGAATTTTGGGCAAATTCAAAATCGTTTCCGATACACTATCCAATCCTCCGATGTGAGTCACTATAATGGCCGGATCAATAACATTTTTATCTATTAATTCTACCGCTTCTTTTAAATCATCACTATCACTTCCAACCGATCCGATAATATGATGTTTATTATAATGCACATCATAAAAATTTATTTCCGCTGAAAAGTTTTTATCCGATGGCCCTGCGAAAAAATTCATACATCCGTCATAAGCCAACAATTCACTTGCCTGCTTGACGATAGGCTTAACCGGCGCAAAAATAAATATATCATCAAAACCTCGATTATTGGTTTCTTTAAGAATTTCCGCATTGGACACTTCGGATGAATTGATGAATAATACTCTGACTCCTTTTGCTTCGGTTATTTCTTTGGGAAACAATTTATTGGCTCTATCCAAACGTGCATTGTCAATGTCCGTCACAACGATTAACTTTGGTTTTCTTTCGGCATTTAAAAGAATTTCAACCGCTGCCAAGCCCATTGGTCCGGCGCCACCGAGTATGGCAAAATTTCCGCCTTCAACAATACCCATCTCATATTCATACTTGTTATCTTTTTTATGATGGTATTGTTCTTTTAATGCCGCTAAGATACAAGCAACCGGCTCGGCAAGCGAAATTTTATAAAAAGATTCCCCTTGGAACGGTATAACACAATCCATTTCTAATGCTTCTCTCGGAATAATACCCTTTGTAGCATTTCCGCCGAAATAAGGGAAAGAATAGCCTATGGCTTCATGTTCTCTTCCCGGATAGTTAATAGCCGGTTGAATGGTACATTTCATGCCAGGTTTTAGTTTGTTTTTGTATTTTTCTCCAACTTCCAGAATAATTCCGCACATTTCGTGGCCTATTATAACCGGATTTTCGGAGACATTGTCCGGTACCCTTTTATGATCGCCCCCTTGAATAGCTGCTTTGTAAGATGACATACAAATACTATTCGTTTGAACTTCAAAAAGGGCTTCATCTTCTCTTATTTCCGGTAATTCAAATGATTCAAGTCGTAAATCATTTTTACCATACAACCTTACGGCGGTTGTCATAACTTTATTTGCCATCGTATTATACTCCTCGTTTATTTCTATATTGGAGTTCACCGATAGTTTGATTTGTCGTTACTTTATGCCCCGGTAATGGTAACAATCTTTCGTGAATGGCGTCAATTATCCATTCTTTTTGAGGGAAAAACATATTTTCCAATTCCGCACCAGGGGTTATCCAATTCCTTGCACCGACTACTACCGGCGGACCATCCAATTCATCAAATGCGATTTGTGAAATCTGAGCAGCCATAGTGTTAAGGAACGAACCTCTTTCAACGGCATCGGAAGAAAGAACTATTTTCCCGGTCTTTTTCAACGATTCAACAATAATATCATAATTTAACGGATTTATGAAACGAGCATCTATAACTTCCGCTTCAATATCGTATTTTTCTTTTAAAACATCCGCCGCAGCCAAAGCAACGTATAACGTAGCTCCGATAGTAACAATAGTAACGTCTTTCCCTTTTCTTCTAATAACAGGTTCGCCTTCTTCAACTTCATAATAACCGGTAGGAACACCTTCTTTAACAAACATTTCACCCATATCATAAAGTTTCTGGCTTTCAAAAAACACTACCGGATCCGTTCCGCTCAAAGCCAAATTCATCATTCCTTTTGCATCGTAAGGTGTAGCCGGAAACATTACTTTTAACCCCGGAATATGAGCAACGATACCGGACCAGTCTTGTGAATGTTGTGCCCCATACTTATTTCCCGTGGAAATACGGAGCACTAAAGGCATTTTAAGAATTCCGGCCGACATAGCTTGCCATTTTGCCATTTGATTAAAAACTTCGTCTCCGGCACGTCCTAAGAAATCGCTGTACATCAATTCAACAACCGCTCTGCCGCCGGATAAGGCATAACCCACACCGGAACCGACGATAGCTCCTTCCGCAATCGGCGTATTAAAAAGGCGGTGGTACGGTAACGATTCCGTAAGTCCTCTGTAAACGGCAAAAGCTCCGCCCCAATCCCTGTTTTCCTCACCATACAGTACCATTGTAGGATCAATATAGGCGCGGTGAATTAATGCTTCAAACAATGCATCCCGTAACACGAACATTTTGTTTTTGGAGAAAGGTTTCCCGTTTTTATCAAAGGCATAACGTTCTTTTTTAGCCAGCGCTTTAACCCTCGGGTTTTCTTCCAAAGGAATCAGTACATCGGGAGCTCTGTCCTCCATCTTTTCAATTTTTTGATTGGAAAACATTACCGTCGAAATATATTCGGAGTGTAAATCTTCGCGCGGTGAAATTTCCATATCTATTGCTTTGATAAAGTTGTTTTTGATTTTATTCTGCACTTCGGCTTTGTAAGCCTCCAACTGATCGCTAGTAATAACTTTATTATCTATTAAATACTGGCTATATTCTATAATCGCATCATTCTTCTCCCATAATTCTATTTCCTCTTTTGTTCTGTACGAAGAAGCATCGGAAGGAGAATGGCCTGAGAAACGATATGTGATTGTATCGAGCAACACGGGTCCTCGTCCTTCTTCTAATATTTTTCTTTTACGCTCAATGGCATCGGCAACCGCAAGCGGATTGTATCCGTCAACACGTTCTGCATGAAGTTGATCCGGATTCACTCCCGCACCGATTCTCGCAAGTATTCCGAATCCCATCGTTTCACCAAAAGTTTGTCCGCCCATTCCGTAAAAATTATTGAAGTAGTTGAATATTATCGGTGGAGCTCCGCCATGTTCCTTACCCCAAAGCTTGTTATACTGATCCATCGAAGCAAGAGCAATAGCTTCCCAGGTAGGACCGCAAGCCGAAGCACCGTCACCGACATTCGAAATAACAATA
This sequence comes from Calditrichia bacterium, assembly GCA_027039465.1. GTDB lineage: Bacteria > Calditrichota > Calditrichia > Calditrichales > Calditrichaceae > Caldithrix. The sequence goes on from JALWEA010000326.1 coordinate 6,549, forward strand.
CCCGGTTTCTTATTTATTCTTTTAAACAGAGCCGCTCCGGTAGCAATATCAGCCGAGCCGCCTACTATGGCATTATTCGGCATACTTCCGAACGGAGCGAAAAATGCATGCATAGAACCGCCAAGCCCTTTATGAAAACCGGTTACCTTTGCAAAAATCTCAGCCATTACTCCGTAGATAATGAAATCATAAGCCAGATCCTTGACGTTCTCATGCTTGCCTTCTTTTTCAACTATATTAAGAACCGTACCGTCCATATAGTTTTTCATTATTTCCATAAGTTCATCGTCGTCTGTTTTGGCAATTGCAGAAAAGCTTTTAGCCAAAATTTCACCATGACTTCGGTGAGAGCCAAAAATGAAATCGTTTTTATCCAATAATAACGCTTGTCCGACCGCTGCTGCTTCTTGCCCGATGGATAAATGAGCCGGACCTTTGTGATTGTATTTTATTCCGAGATAAGCTCCTTCTCTCTTGATTTTATTCAGTGCCGTTTCAAACTCTCTTATTAACAGCATGTCTATTAATACTTGCTTTAACTTTTCCTTACCATATTTTTTCACTTCTTTTTCGAAATCAGACTTATATTGATTTAATGGGATGTCCTTAAATTTTAGAACACCCGGTTTTCGAACTTCATTCGGATTAATTAATATTGATTTTGGCATTATCTACTCCACATAGTTTATTTAAACTTTTAATTGATAATTCTCTTTATAATTCCCAAAGAGTGTCTTTAATGGCCTCCGAGACCGTTGGATGCGGGAAAATGATTTCTTTAATATCTTTTACCCTAAGTTCCGATTCAATCATAACAGCCGCGCCATGTATTATTTCGGAACTGACGCCTCCAAGCAAAAAGACACCTAACAATAAATCCGTGTCAGCATCAACAATAATTTTACACAAACCTTTTTCATTTCCATGTTCGGCATAAAACCTTCCGTTTGCTCTTAACTGCATAGAACTTACTTTTACATTGTATCCCTTATTTTTCGCTTGTTCTTCGGTTAAACCGATCCCGGCTAATTCGGGATTGGTGTAAACCGCCCAGGGGATCGCATTGTAACGCATTCTATCGTTTTTCCCGGCAATAGTGTTTACCGCAACTTCTCCCATTCTATAAGCCGAATGTGCAAGCAATGATTTTCCCGTTACATCCCCAACCGCATAAACATTTGGAATATTTGTCTGCATCTTTTCATTTATTACAATCCCTTTTTTACTGTAATCAAGATTAATTGCGTCCAAACCCAAATTATTAACGTTAGGAACTCTTCCTGTGGCGAGAAGAACCAAATCGGCTTTAACGGCAACTTCTTTCCCATTTTGAATATAGATGACTTTGTCTTTCTCTATTTTTTTTGCCTGGACATTTGTTAAAATATGACATCCTTTAAGCGAATTACGAAGAAGTTTTGCTATTTCGGAATCAACATTGGGAAGTACTTCGGGTAACATTTCCAGAACGGTGACATTTACCCCAATCATGCTAAAATATGATGCAAACTCAAGTCCGATAACGCCCCCGCCAATAATTACAAGGTCCTTCGGAAGTTCTGTCATTTTAAATACTTCATCACTAGTAATAACATTTGGTTCATTAATTCCATCAATAGGCGGAATAATCGGTGAAGAACCGGTTGCAATAATAATGTTATCAGCGCTGTACAATTTTCCGTTAACCGAAATTGTGCTCCTATCAACAAACTTCGCTTCTCCTTGCAGTACATCAACATTAAAGCGTTTCATTTGATAGGCAACGCCCCTTGTCATCAAATCAACAACTTTATCTTTCCATATCATTGCTTTATTAAAATCATATTTGGCATTCGATACAGAAACACCATACATAGCACTATTCTGCGACTTGTAATATATTTTGGCGGAGTTAAGGAGCGTTTTTGTGGGTATGCATCCTTTATTTACACATACACCCCCAAGAGATTTTTCCTTATCAATGATTAAAACTTTTTTACCCATGGCTCCGGCACGTTCGGCGGCAAGATAACCGCCCGGCCCCGCCCCTATTATAATTATTTCATATCTGTTATCCGACATAAACAATCCTTAAAATTAAATCTAAATTGCTATCAGTAAATTTATTTCCTTTATTGCAATGGCCAGATCTTGTAAGAATTTGGCTCCTGCAACTCCGTCAATTACCTGATGATTTATGGTAAGAGAAAATCCAATGTGAGGAACAAATTTTATTTCGCTACCAACCTGTACCGGTTTAAGATTTATACGGCTGACGCCAAGAATTGCCGTTTGAGGAAGGTTGATAATCGGGGTAAAATCATCTATTCCAAAACTGCCGAGATTCGTAACCGTAAAGGTGCCTCCGCTTAATTCTTCCACTTGGATTTTATTATCGCGGCAAGCATTTGCCAGTCTTTTAATTTCATTTGACAGATCTAATAAGTTATAATTTTGAGCATTTTTGATTGTCGGTACCATTAATCCGCGGGGCGTGTCAACAGCAAATCCCAAATGAATATTTTCATAATAATAAATTTTATCATCAATCATCAAACTGTTTATGATGGGATGTTTGGGTAATACCTTGATAACCGCAAACATAATCAGATCGTTTATATTAACTTTACTAAATCTTGAATCGAGCTTGCTGTTTTTAAATGTTTCTCTAAGCGATAAAAGCGTGGAAGCATCAGCGGAACTGTTAAGAGTAAGTTGAGCGGAATTTCGCAACGACTCTAACATTCTATCCGAAATAATTTTCCGAACGCCTTTAATGGTTTCCTCTTTAATAACATCTTCTTTTAATATCTTTTCCGACGAGAGTAATACATCTCTAGTCGTTATTCTACCTCCGATTCCACTTCCTTCCGAAGGAGCCAAACCGCCCATTTCTCTCATCTCTTTTGCAGCCGGCGTTAGCGGTTCCGATCTGTTTATTATGCTTTGTATATCTCTTTCAATCACTCTACCCATCGGACCGCTTCCGGAAACTTTATACGGATCGATTCCCTTTTGTTCGGCTAATCTTTTGGCACGGGGCGAAACGCCAACCTTCCCTTTAGCCTCTTTTTCCTCGGGTATTACGGTTTCCAATATTGGCTTGCTTTTTTGTTCTTCTTTTATTTCTTCTTCCGCTTCAGGGGCTTCTTCGATTTTTTCGGCGGTATTTTCCAAACTTGGTCTTAAGTGTTCATAATCTTCGTTTTCTTCTCCAATAACTGCAATATTCGTCAATACCGGAATATCATCCCCTTCTTCAAAGAAAGTATCCAATAAAATTCCATCTTCCGGGGCTTCAACTTCAAATACAGCTTTATCCGTCTCTACCTCGCAAATGGTTTCCCCTTTTGATACTTTATCTCCCTTTTTTTTCTTCCACTCAACCAAAATACACGATTCAACCGTATTCCCTTGTCTAGGCATTATGACTGCTGTTGCCATTCTTTTACTCCCGAGATCTTTAATTAATAAAATTCATTTTAAAATCTTCATATTGAGAAATAATGATATCCAAACATTTTTCTTTTAATCCGTCATTCTCACTATCTTTCCATATATGTAATAGAATTTTTTTAATATCATCTTTATTCAAGTGCGATATTTTATCCGGAATAGATATTCCGATCTCCATCTTCTCCCCGATCATATAACAGAGTCCACCCAATACTCCCTTAGCCAATGAATTGGCAATTACATCTTGCTTGTATGCTTCTCTAATTGCTCCGACCAATCTATCCCCATACCCTAATTTTCTCACCGGATCTCTGCATATTCTTTGAACTTCATCTCTTAAATAGGGATTAGTCATTCGTTCCAATAAGTCGTTTCCATAAAAAGTAAATCCTTCTTCAGTGAAAAGATGTTCATTCAAATGCCTATACTTTCTTAATAAAAAAGCGCCGCTCTCTTTTTGAAATGCCGTAACTCCGTATTCCCAAAGTTGTGCATCATTTTTTATTTCACTCATATATTTGTAACCTTTGAGGTAAGCCAAAAACCCCAACATAGAGTGCACCGCATTATGACCGAATAATTTTGCCTCTTCAAATGGCAACAGATTTTCCTTTTCTACAAATACTTCAATTCCTTTTTTAAAACCCGGTAATGTGATTTTGGAAACAATGATATTATTGAATGCTTCTACTAATATGGCTGAACTACTCTCGGGTGTCATTCTGTCCAAATTAAGTTCTTCGATTGTCTTTTTATCCTGAACTACCCCGCTCATTTTTCCTATGACGGTATTAAGAATCTGGAAATTCCGCAGATTTTCCGGTTTTGTATATTTTAGAATTTTTTCTCTTAGGATTTCAGCCGCATAATTATTGTTCTCAGAGGCATAAAGTATTTTTTGCTTATTGGGATGGATATTCTTGGCTAATAATTTCGCAATTGAATTTTCTCCGGCATCATAAAAATCGACGCTCGGTATTGCGGTTGCCATTTCATCGGCTTCTGAAATTGCAGATTCAATTTTACTTAAATCATTAGGATCTGTTGGATTATAGATTTCAATATTTTTAATCCGAAATTTATCGATTCCGGTATTCGTGGCAATATTAACTACAAAAGAATTTCCTGCATTCCGAACTTCATTTACTAATTTGTCGTTAATTTCAGAGATTACAAACCTCTTAAAATTGTTGGATTTAATAGCTTCCATTAGCATTAGGCCGGACTGTATGGCGCCAAGCCCAAATCCTAAAAATGTCTTTTTCACGGGATCAATTCTCTTTTTTAGTTAGGCTATGATAATATTTACCTTATTTTTTTTATATTTTTGGAGTATCTTTTTATCAATACCGCTATCCGTAATCAGATAATCGATGGACGATAATTCTGCGAATTTAAAAGTCGAATCATGTTCAATTTTCGAAGAATCACACAGAAGGAATACTTCGTTTGCGGAACTCGCCATTACATTACTTACCTGTGATTCATTATTTCCGTAGGCAGTCAAACCGTTTTTTAAGGATACCCCATCTGTTCCTATAAAAGCTTTTTTTACCGAATATTTTTTTGCTTGCTCAACAGCGGTATGCCCGTAAATAGACCTTCTCTCGTGAATAATATCTCCGCCAAGAATTGTTACTCTGATATTGGAGTAATTAGATAATTCCGAAGCAGCAGGGAGGGAGTTGGTTATAACGGTAAGGCCCTTTCTGTCTTTGAGGAATGGACACATTCTTATAAGAGTTGTACCACTATCGATGTAGATGCTTTCATTATCACGTACAAATTTGGCAGCTTTCCTACCAATATCAATTTTATGTTTCTTATTTGCTTCAATTCGGGTAGCAAAACTGAACATGTTTTCCAATGGATCAGCTAAAATGGCACCACCGTGAGTGCGAATTAAGTATCCTTCTTCCGCCAGCTTGGCAATATCGCGCCTTGCGGTCATGCTGGTAACATTAAACTTCTCAATTATTTGATTGACCGAGATTTTCCCCTTTTTATAAAGGGTATCCATTATAAATTTTTCTCTAACTTTTTTATTCATAGCTTCTCATCTCATCAAAACAAACATTTTCGAACATTAATTTAAACATTTTTCCAGCTCGGCGCAATTATATTATTACTAAAATAGTTTGATTTTTTAGGGTATCATAAAGCACAGAACAAATTATTCCATGCATCTTTAATGGCTATACAATTGGTAGGAGAATATGTCCAAAATACGAAATATGAATACGAATCCAAAGGAAGGTCTTTTATAGGAATCTTTAATCAACACCCGCCCGCATAAGGTGCGCCCCGCTATGCCGGAACATTAATAATTAAATTTATGTGTTTGCTTTAAAAAGCCCTAAAGGGCTAAAATATAGAGTTTCTGAAGATTGATCCCCAACATAAATATTTGGGCTAACTTATGGCTTTTTAGTTTGTTAGCCCCATCCTTCTATTTACATCGCGATTTATCGGGAAGGATGGGGGCTGAATAATCATTTTACACCAAAAGGTACTTTAGCCCCTTTTTAGAGCGGACTCATTTATTTAATGTTAAATTCACATTATGCCGAATTTTAATCAATCTCTTTTTTGGGTCTTTGAATATTTTTTAACGATGGCTTCCATTTCATCATTTTGATTTTCAATACTTTTAAGTAAGGCGATTTGTGTTCTTGTTCTGATAAGATTATGTTCGGGATAACTTGTATTATAGTAAACATCGTTAAGAATATAGTCCGTTAAAAAACGAACAGCCTGTTCATAAACAATCACTTTTGCGCCGTAAACCAAATTATTGATTTCCAAATCAGTAAGAACTTCCGCCAATTCCTCCAGATATCCCTTTACAAGCGCTTCAAAAATATTTATGCGCATTGTAACTTTGGACGAATCCCTTTCGTCTTCTTCAACCGGACTTGTTGATGTTCGCACCATATCTCCGAAATCGTAAAGAACCGTACCCGGCATAACAGTATCAAGATCAATAACACATTTACCTTCGTTTGTTTCTTTGCTCAGCATTACATTATTTATTTTTGTATCATTGTGTGTAATTCGAATGGGAAGCTCATTGTTTTCTATTAATCGTGTTATCTTATCCGATAATGAACGGTAAAAATCGATTATCTCTATTTCCTTTTTCACTTTATCAACTCTTCCAACCGGATTCTCATTGATTGCATGGTCAAACATGTTTAAACGACTTTTAAGATTGTGGAAATTGGGGATGGATTCCTTAAACTTATTTATATCCGCATCAATTAACAACTTTTGAAAACGTCCAAACGCTTTTGCCGCGTTGTAAGCTTGCTCAAAGGTTTCTACATATTCAACGGTGTAAGCATCTTTTATAAATACAACCAAACACCAATAATCATCATTCGCATCGGTATAATAATATTTTGAATCCTTTGTTTCTATTAATTCCATTAAACATTTCGACTTATTGTCTTCATCCGATTCTTTTAACTTCTTTTTGATATGCTTTAACGCATTCACCGTATTATCAATAACTATTTTCGGATTTTTGAAAACATATTTATTTATTTTCCTAAGAATATATTCCGTATTTAAACCGTTATGATCTAAGGTGACCAAAAATGTATCATTAATATGTCCGTTACCATAAGGTTTTGCATCAACAAAATCACCATATACTTTGAAATTTGATACTATTTGTTTAACCATATTTTTGGCCCCATAATTTTGAGAGATAAATTCTTCTTTTAATTAATCCACTTATTTTCAGGAAAACCGAAAACCTATTCCGGCACTTTGTATATTCTTTCAATTTCCGAATCAGAATTTAACATTTCTTTTAGCTGATACGCACGCTTAAGCACAGCCTCTCTATAACTCTCTTCAACCTGAGAAGTATAATGCTTAAATAGTAAATCCGTTTTACGCAAAATATTAACCGGATAATTAATAGTCAATACATTGTTTCTTTTCAAAAAGGCTTCTGCTTTTTCCCACTCGTCTTTATTTGCATGGCCGGTATATGGTTGGTCTTCACCAAAATAGATAACCGCATTTAAGTTCTCTTTGAGTTCTTTTTTTGCATCAATAACCGCTTCCCTGAGAATGATGTGGTCGATATGCTCTTTAACACCCAGCGGCAATAATATTGCAGTATCTTTTAATGCTAACAGTTTGGATGCATATTTTTTAATTCTACCATAGATTTGCCAATCTTCATCTGCAAATTCATCTCTCGTCCCATGCGGAAATTCAAAAGCTTCATTTGTTTCCAAATTCTTGCCTCTTAATAAACATTCACGCTCGCCTAATAATTCATAAATATAATTTTCATGCCCGATCAACTCATCCAGGCATTCCAAATCTTCAAGCAAACGAATGCCCGTTGCGTACTTAATACGTTCCAAAGAGACATCCTTATTTCCGATATCGTCATGTGCTTGATATGTAGAACGGCTAAAGATATTAACAATTTTTATTTCTTTTGCATCAACAAGCTTATTGCGATATAGCGCATCTAAGTAACCTCCGAAAGTAAGTAAAACATCGTCATAATGAGGAGATAGTATCATTATGTTTTTCTGTTTAATAACATCTTCGATATTTGTAACCATTATTTATTTCTCCTATACAAACGAATTATCCGAAATATTTTTCAATGTATTTCTTTAAATTACATATATGTGTTTACTCTAAAAAGCCCTAAAGGGCTAAAATATAGAGTTTCTGAAGATTTATCCCCAACATAAATGTTGGGGCTAACTTATGGACTGAATAATCATTTTACACCAAGAGGGGCTTTAGCCCCCTTTTAGAGTGGATTTTACGCTATATTTTTATCTTCTTAAGCACCTGATATAACGTTTTGTACTTATCATATTTTTCATTGTATATTTTTACATTTTCCTGGTTGGGATAAACCGTTGATACAGGTTTCACCCATTCGGAAGCCAAATCAACAACCGAAATATTATTATCTTTACTACAGGCCAACATAGCCGCTCCCATACATCCGGCTTCCGTTATATTTAATGTTGTAATTTTTTTATTTAACACATCGGCTTTTAACTGCGTCCACATTTTAGATTTAGCGCCACCGCCAACAACTCTAAGTTCTGAAATTTTATAACCTGAATTTTGAAGAATTTCCAGATTAAGACGCATTTCCAAGGTCACTCCTTCCAAAAGCGCCTTAATAATCTCTCCCCTTTTCGTAGAAAGCCGTAAACCTAAAATGGCCCCTTTGGTTTCGGTATCGAAATAAGGCGTGCCGGATGGAGTAAAGTATGGCAAAACCATCAGATTGGAAGGCTTCTCTTCAACCGAATCGAGAATAAGTTCATAGGCATTTTTGCCGGTTTGTTTTGCTTTTTCAACTTCTAATTCGCCAAATTCATCTCTAAACCATTTCAGGATATTCCCACCGGTCAAACTAACAGCTACGGTAGTATAAATATCTTTAACCGTATAATTATAGGTGCAAAGATTATTTTTCTTAAGCTCGTCGGTAAATACGGCTTTAAGAGAAATGGGAGTAATGCATTCAACCGTTCCAGTTGCATACATGGCCACTCCCTCATCAACGACTCCCGCTCCAAGCGCACCGCAGGATTGATCATGGCCGCCGGCAACAATAAAAGTATTTTCCGATAAACCTAACTCCGTTGCTATTTGGGGATCGACATTCCCGGCAATTTCGCCGGACATTATTGGCTTTGCCAATTGCTCGGTCGAAATTCCTACTGCGTCTAAAATTTCTTTACTCCATTGTTTTTCCCTGACATCAAACATCATTGTACGCCCGGCAAGGTTATAACTAATAGCAGGATCAAGACCAAGCCGATACTGCAATAAATCTTCAAAGCATAAAAAATATTTTGTTTTCTTCCACAATTCCGTTCTATTTTCCTTGAACCAAAGCAGTTTAAAAAGTGTAAATAGTGGCTGAGCCGTATGGCCCGTTATTCCATAGAGTTTATCATCATCAAAATTGGCAAGAAATTTACTTACATAGGGTTTTGGACGGACATCTGATGAAACCATACTATTATGTAAAGTTTCTCCGTCAAATCCTATTGGAGTAAAGGCTTCACCCTGGCTTGATATTCCAATTGCTTTTACCGTACCTGGCTTAACTGCATGCGTACATTCTTTTATTACTTCAAAACATTTGTTAATTACTTCGTCGGAATTTAATTCGGCTCCGCCATCTTCGGTAAAGATGACATTATACTCACGGTAGGAACTTGCAAGTTGCCGCCCGTTGCTATCAAAAGCCACGGCTTTACACCCGCTCGTTCCAATATCAATTCCTAAGTATGAATCAGCCATATTCTTCTCCGTTAATTTTCAATCTAAAAACATTAGACATACCAAAGTTCAAAATATTTTTTAATTATATTCTGCATTTCTTGAAATATTATATCCTGCCTGTATTTGGTTGTAAAATAATCCAGAGATAATTCGCTTGTGTGATCGGCATTTTCTCCCAACAGTTTTTCTGCAAGTAATTTTTCCGCTTTTTTAACACCTACTATTTTTGAGGCATTTTTTAACATATCATAAAATAATGCCGGCGTTGAATCTCTTTCCAGAGTAGTCCAGATATTGACTTTACAAATACCGTCGTCAAAAAGTTTCCCAAGTTTATCAGGAGGAACCGAGGAGGTACCATGTAAACAGATATGATGGCCTATTCTCTCTTTAATTTTTCTAGCAAGTTCACCATGATACTTTAATTCGGCAGCGCTTGCACGATGTTCGGTTCCCAGATTTGCGACAACTATATCAACCCCGGTTTCATTAAAATAACGTTCCGCTAATTCCGGCGAAGTTAAAACATTTTTAGGATGACCTTTTGAAGCTATTTCGTCACAGGCGCCCTCGATCACAATCTTATCTCTATTCTTCTCAACAAATGCAGCGGTTTTTTTAATGTTTTCTTCAATTGGAAGTGTTGATGCATCGAACATAATTCCGGAAAACTGAGACATATCCCATTCCAATAATTCCTTATCATCATCCCACTGAACATGATCGAGATGGATGAGTACTTTTAGTTTTCCATAAGGTGATTCTTTGGAAGTAAGAACAGCAAGATCGGCAAGGAACAGACGAAGCCCCACATTCCATTTTCTTGTATGGGTATAATAAACGGATTGAGGCCGATCTTTGTAATTATTCGTAATACCAATAATGACCGGGAGTTCGGCATTACCGATCTTTTCTCCGTAATCTTTAGCAGCTTGCAAAATTGCTTCCACAGTGGTCAGGTTTTCCGCATTGAATGCCGGTAGAGTCCATTTTCGTTCGGCAGCTTCTGCAAATACGTCCATCACGTGTGGTCTATCCAGTATGAGCGGCATATTTCCTCCTTATAAATTGCGAAAATGTCTAATTAATTTTTCATATTTCCAAATTACTTTTATTACTTTTTTGAAAATTCCCAAATAAGCTGCCAGGAAAATGTTTCCCCGGGTGAAACAAACCAGCATCTGTTTGTTTCATAATTTTCTTTGAGATTACTTGTTAACCCGGGGATCGGTTCAAAAGCGCACTCATTTCTTCTGCAACCATCTTCATCGGGATATGCCGAATTATTCCACCAAATTCCAATACTTGAAAACTGTTCCAAAGGATAAATCATTTTGAGTTGCAGGTTGTTTTTAAACGTTAGCGTTAATTCATTCCCTTCAATTTCTCGCAAAAAAAACATATTTGTTTTACCGACCTTCTGTTTGAATAAGTATTCCTTAACCGCCTCCGGTGTGTTTAATTCGGGAATTTCTTTTTTAGCAATCGAGTCAAAAAGCGTTTTGAAATTCGGTACTGAAAAATCAACAATTTCGTTTAGTGGCATTAGCGGATGAATAACATGTAGAAACGGCAGGATTTTATTACCATGGTTTACAATTTGAAAATTCCACACGATCGCATTTTCACTGAATTTCATTTCTCGTATAAAACTAACCGGTAATTTTTCGCTATTCACAGAGAAAATAAGCACGTCCGGCTTCTTATCAACTTTCCAGGATAGCCAGCATATTTCACCATGGTCAGGAACAATCCAGTCCATATCCGGGAACGGGGAAGGCTCCACCGATGGAAAACAATCATCATATCCATAAACCGGCCGAGTTTCATATTCACCATAATCTTTTGCAGGAGGACGAAATTGCTTCGGCTCAACGGTAAGCAAATCATATCCTTCATAACTTAATCTATCCAGCCGTCCCCCGTCTTCGGCAGTATATTCAACTGCCCAAGGACCATATTTAAAAGTATCTCTTTTCATAGCTGCATCTCTGATTTTGTTTAACAAAATAATTCCATTTCAAAAAACCAATATTTCTTTTTTGTTACAAAGCAATAGGTTTAATGCCTGTTAATTCGCAAAAAGCAATTAGTTCGTCATACAAATGTTCACCATATCCGAGAACGGCATATTCATTATTCCAGGCTTCTAAGAGTTTATCAATATCACAATGAACTTTAACAAATGCATGAGGCCAGAATGGGATTCCGCATTCAAGTTTTCTTTCTTCTAATTTTTCTTTTGGCGGTTCAAAGACCGAACAACGCGTAATAACCATTTCGAACTGACCGTTGTTTCTGCCAATTCTTGCCAATACGCCTTCTCCGGGTTTACAAACAAGTTTAACGGATAGTCCGCCCGCTTTACCTTCGGTTGGGATTCCATGTTCGGCAAAACCGGCCGGTTCCAATTCGCCTGCGAGTGAAGGAGGACAGGCTCCGTCACCAATAATTTTTATTTCATTATTTGTTTTATCAATATGTTGCAAATCACCGTAATAAATCGGCTCATCACTTAAATCGGTTAATAGTATTGAAGTTAATAATGTATTGAAATCGGAAAGGGTCGATGTGCCGATATGATCATTCAAAATCATACTTTGTGCAAAACAGGTTGCACTATAATCGTCGCCGAGTCCGGGAAAAGATTGAATGGTATAAGTCGCCCATTTCTCTTTTTTCATTATTTTTTTAATGGCTATATAAAGTCTAATCGACCTATCAGCCATTTCACCTTCCGGGATAGGTTCGGCAAAAAACGGCTGGATTTCTTTACGTGCTTGTTTAATTTCCTCAATGCTCACATTTTTTGCCGTCTCTATCAATTCTGTAGTGTCGCGCGAATCTATGTCGATGCCAAACATTTTCATCCATTGGGAAGGATCGACGACTCCGCATGTTTGTCCCATGCCTCTGCCGCCAAAAACACCGACTGTGCTCATATTGAGTCTGTTCTTTTCCGCACTGGCTTTGCAATAAGAGACAATTTTATTTATCTCTTTGGGATCTTTATAATCACCATAAACGAAACGATGCTTAATCCCAATTTCTTTTAATGCACCGTGCATTACCAAGCCGCCAACCGGTCTCCAACCTTGAGACCCCGGATTTGTCCAAAGTACAATTCCTTTGCCGGTAAATGAAAAATCTCTGATATACGCCACCAAATGTGCCGCCCATACCCAGGTCCCTGAAAATAAAACCACGGCATCGATGTCATCCATTTTTTTATACTTTGCAAAACATTCCTTTGCTTCTTCTTTTGTGGCAATTATAATATCATGTTCTACTAACTCTAATCCGGCATTTATCAATGCGGTTTTTGCATTTTTGATTAACGTATCATCAATAAACGGGGTACCCATTGGGTCTTGAAGTCCATCTTTATGAACTCCGTAAACGATAAAACCTACTTTTGCTTTAATCATTTCTAAACTCCTTTTTAATATGAAACATTAGTTTTAATAATTCTCTTTACTTATTTTCCGGCAATGACTTATTAAATAGAATTCCTCCTCTAAAATCAGCTCCCCCGGGTGAAGGAAGTAACCTTATTCCGTCGGCGCTATCATTTATTTGAACTCGTATTGACCAAAGCGCTTGTGTGCGTGCGTCATAAGGATAATGCCCGCCGGATCGAAGATAAACAATGTAAATTGTTCCATCGGGTAAAATGATCGGATTGGAATTGCTGCCATAAACGGCCGGATCTACCCGATATCCGATTTTTTCTTCCGGTCCATGCCAGGTGTGCCCGTTATCGGAACTTAGAATAACACTTAATCCTCCCAATCTCAATTTCCCGCTTTTAGCCGCCGCATCAAATTGATCTCCCGGTACATTATAACCGCCATGAAAATTGGCAACTATTCCGTTGGGTAAAACGATCAAGTGCGGTTCAAACATTCGAACTCCCGTACCCTTTTCAGATGTAATCCATGTTTTACCTTTATCGTTTGACCAATAAATATCTCCTTTAAGCCGAGTCATCAAAAGCAATTGACCGTTTGGCAGTTCAGCCATGGTAGGTTCATATTGCGAATATCCTTTCTTAAGAATGGCCGCCACTTTAAAAGTTTTACCTCTGTCTTCCGAACGTAGAACCAAAATATCGCTTACTTTTTTATCCTGTTTTTTAGAAGAATGATAATTTATTGCCATAAGAACCGTACCGTCAGAGAGTTGAATTGCTGGTCCATTAGCGAAACCGCTTGTCCCATCCAACCCTACCATATCCAACAAATCTTTTGGCTTTGTCCAAGTTTTACCTTCATCATAGGAAAGCATATATTTTGCTTTTGATACATGAGGTAATTGAAAAGTAAAAAAAGTACAAAGCCATGTGCCGTCATCCAATTCAAGTATTCTCGGATGGCGATCATCTAATTCGGTATCAACGAGTAATTCGGGATCAGACCATGTTTTACCGTAATCATCCGAGTACATTATGTGAGTGCGTCCGCCTCTCGGGGCATTAATAAAAGGCATTCCTATTTTATGCCAAGCTTCAAATTGCTTCCAAGCTTTTTCATCTTTAAGAATTTCTTCCGTTAACGGCGGACTGGCATGCCAATAACCGGAACTGAATGTTAAAAGCAAGCGCCCGGATTTTAAGCGCGTAAGCCCAGGCCAGCCGACAAAACCATTGTATCCCTCATACTCTTTCGGTTGATGAACCCATGGGCCTACGACAACACGCCTGCATTCCAAATAACGGCCTTTTAACGGTTGGCTGCCGGCTTTCACAAATTTTACTTCAGAAGAAAATTTTTCGGCTGTACTCTGTGCATGCAAATTAAGATTCCATACAATAACGGAAAGAAGCAAAAGTACAGTGCTTCGAAATACATTCCGTAATTTAATTACATTACTATTCAAAATATAAACCTCTTTTTTAAAAATTATTCGGATTAGATTAATTTTATCACTAATGTTTGCCTTTATAATTATTTTTATTTTATTTCAATCCTTGGCCTAAACACCGGGCGATAACCATTGGATTTATTTGCCAGAACAATTTCCAATTGTATGAATGCTTTGTCACCGGTTTTTTTATAGGGGAATGTCACTTTGGTAAGGTCAGCCGAGTAACTGTAGCGCTTTGTCGTTTCATCCGGCATCTCAACGCCCGCGCTTTTGATAACTGATATTTTCCCAATAAAAACATTTTCGAGTTTTGCTATTGTCGATACATCCACCGTAATAATCCCTGGTTTATCAAGAGAAATATCAATACCTTTAAACATGCATAGTGCAAAACCTCCGGGAGAAGGGTGTCTGTATGTCCCATCCTTCCCGAGTTGCCATCCTTGTGAAGTTATATGCACCAGGCTGCCGTCGGGTTTGTAATTCATCGTTGGATTTCCGCCGCTGCCGATGTTAGGGAAAGTAAGCGGATTAAGGCTCCAGGGAATGTAATCGTCTTTAAACGTCCAGGTTTTCCCTTCATCGGTGGAAGTCATAAAAATATTTCCGGCGCGGTGGTGCTTTGTTCCGTAAAAGCGTGACGCATACAAAAGATTTCCGTCAGCAAGTCTGGTAACGCCAAATGCTATAAGCAACGGTCCATTAAAACCATGATTATAATCCCGCGGATCAAAACCAACTGTTTTGACGCGCTCAAAATCTCCGGTCGGGTGATGATCCGAATCATACTCTCTTCTATACGGAGGTCCCGGCGGAGAACGGGTAAATGAAAGGTAACCCGTACCGTCCAATTTTTCTATATACACCGTTTCATTCGAATAACGAATATCTCTATCATCGCTGGAACTGAGAGTCCGATATTTAAGATCCAGTTTTCCCGTGTAACTTCCGTCTTTTTTTCTAATAGGTTCAAATCGCGCAAGATAGACAGCGTGCCTTCTTTCAGTATGGGCTTTGTTGGATGTGGCAATAACATGTGGGAAATAGAACACTCCATCCTGAATAATCCCATTTCCAACCATACCCGAAGTATATTCCGGTTTCGGCAAATGAATTCTTTTATCAACGTGCCATGTTTCTCCGTTGTCCCAACTCAGCGCCAAGATTGCTTCGTTGTCACCGGACTTCTCATAAGAAAAAGGAACTAACTTGTATTTGTCCCAGTCAAATATTTTTAATCCGTTTGTGCGACCGAACAAGGAAACGATGAGGTTACTTTTAGGGTCGTAGGCAAGCCCGACGGTGTGATAGGTTACTTCCGGCGTCTCCGGTTTCATGGTAAATACTTCTCTAACGGTTTTCCCGCCATCATCCGTAACCGCAATTTTAAACGAGTGATTCTGTTTAATATCACTCGCTCCCGCAGCAATGACAATGCGCCCGGTTTTTGTTACAATTTCGCCACCTATATCGCGTGCACCCGTTAGAGATGGGATTATTTCCGTTTGAACAATTTTTCCGATTCGCGTATTAAATTCTTTAATACTTTGAGCCTTGCTTTTTGAAAAAAAGGCAAAAATGCTCAGAAGTGAAATTAAAACAAAAAATTTTCCCATCTTCTTTTCCTTAACATAAAACAATTTGCGACCTAAAAGCCTATGTTCTATTTATTTTTTATTGCCGGCCATTTGTGCTTTTCGGGTGTAAGTAAACGGCTCGGTGCAAAATATTCCGGCGGATAATCATCCGGTTCATCGATAATTTTCAAAATTCGGTTAACAATACAGCGGGCTGCATTAAACGCTACACCACTTCCGGAACCCGCCATTCCGCCTATGATATATTTTCCTTTATTATCAATAGAACCGATTAAGGGAAACTCGTCAGGTGTGTATCCTACTGTCCCGGACCACAAATTAGTAAGCCTGAAATGGAAAGGATTATAAATTCTCATGTACTCACTAAAAGCAAATTTCATAAGGAACTTCGAGGGTTTACTCACCCCTGCTAATCTATCCGGAACACGAGTCGAATCCGAACCGATAAATAAAACATTACCTCTTCTTGTTCCAAAATAGTAACGCCCCGTGATACTATTATCTTGTGGCATATTTTCCGGATAACCGATACCCGACGAAAGCTGTTCCTGATGGGGTATGATTACATCGTGAAAATCCGAATCAAATTTTGGCAAATATGCTTCCATTGCGTAAAGCACATTTTTAGCATGAACAGTTCCTCTGCTTGTCTGAATTCTGTACCCCCCATTTGGCTCGGAATCGACCCTAATTACTTTGGTCCGACTAAAATATTGAACATTTGGACTTTCCAAAGCTTTTGTCAATAGTGACCATACCCATTTAGCCGGATGCCAGGAACCGGCGCCTTTTGAAAAACCGGCCGGATATTTGACTTTCATTCCGGCTTCCTTAAAAACTTGATCCGGATCGATTGCCGTCCAATCGGTATGTCCCGACTTTATACCGGCGGCTACAGACTCAGCTAAGCTTTCCTGCTGATCGCTCAAACGTTCCTGAACCCAACCTTTTCTGTGATAATTCACATCAAATTTTTCATCAATAATTGTTTGCCGAATGAGTTCGGCATTGTGTTCGGCCGCAGAGCAATATACATCCGCAAATTGTTCGGCTAATCTATTCTGCTGATCTTCCGTCAGGTCTTTGCGAGTTTTTCTCAAATGTTTTTTTACGGTATCGCGGACCATTGCAAAATATCTTCCCATTACAATGGTACCCTGATTTCTTCCCGACGCTCCACTCGCCGCATCATTCATTTCCAAAACTAACATCTTACGTTCTTCCGGCGCTTTTTTCGACCAAAAATACGCTGCGGAAGCTCCTGTAAAACCGGCTCCGATAACAAGCGTATCAACGGATTCAGGCAGGCGACTATCCGGATTATCTTTCCATGGATAATTCTCTAAAGGGTTTTCCGCTTCCAGCCAGAATGGTTCTTTTGAAAGAGGTTTTCGAATACTCATCCAAGGCATCACATTGGGGATTGTAATCCACATTTGTTTAAAGGCCCAAATAAAAAACTTCCCCCAAGCAATGAAAAAGGGATATTGACTAAATTCAAGCCTTACAAGAGTTTTTGCGGCTCTAAAATCATGGATTCGAATTCCGCTTAAAAGTACAAAAAACGTACGGATTCTGTTCGTAAATCCGACAGATTTGTTTTTGTCCATTTTAAATTCCCTTTTTAATTATTTAAAAAGCTATTAATTCATTGCCGCAACAGGCCCATTCTTTGTTACTCTAAAAAACTGTCCGCGAATTTTTCCGCCAAACCAACGATATCCTTCATGCATCAAGATTAACACCCTACCATCCGGCATTTCAACCATTGACATCATTGCAGAGGCGGGTGATATACGATACGGTTTACCCCATGTCTTTCCATTATCATAGCTTATATTAATAAATGTTCCCGGGCCACGGCTGGCTAATATCAAAGCACCGGAGGAAAGTTTCAACAAAGATGGAACCGAAACATCTCCGATTTTCGATTGGACTAAAGATCTCCATGTATAACCGTATTCATTCGAGCTACTTGTCCACAAAGACGGTGCTCTCAATGTTCGCATAAAGGCAATTAAATGCCCCGGCTTCACTTCTGCAACCGCACATTCATTATGGTCATAATTATTTTTATCAAAGAATATCGGCTTCTCCCAGGTATATCCGTCATCATGGCTTATAAATAGTAATGACCGATCTTGCCGTGTAGCATTAGATTCACCCTTGGCCCCTTTTTTCAAGGCGGTTCCATAACCCATCATCACAACCGAGTTATTAGACAGACGACTAATATTTGAGTAAAGATAAATATCGTTATATTCTTTTTCCCAGTAGGATACCGGCTTCCCGGCTATTAAAAACTCCCTCGGTTCGAACCATGTTTTTCCGTTTGTTTTTGAGCTCATTACCAATATTTTTCTTCTCTCTTTTCCCTTTCTTGGTATAGAAGTAAAAATAAGAGAAACACTTCCATTCCGATGAGCATATAGAGCAGTAGCGGTGCAGCCATATCCGATTTTTTTGTAGATTTCTTTCGGTTTACTCCATGTTCTTCCTTCATCTTCAGAATAAGTACATAGAATTACCGATCCATCCTTATAGCTCGACGAAGAATCTGAGTGCGACCATACGGCAATTAATTTATTGTCATCCGTTCTGCAAACCACCGGATAAGCATTGAATCCAACCGGTTGTTTTCCCCCCGGTAAGAAATATTTTGGGAATTCCTCATTATACTTTTTCCATAAAATCCGTTTATTACTTTCAATTCCTTTCACTTTCAAATTACGAAACGTAACGGCTCCGATGGCCACCAACCCCACTCGCCCGGTTGGGTACGTACTATCTCGCAAATCAAATGCAATTTTCCCGTCCATTGATACCCGGATAAAAGAACCGGTTCCTTGTATTCTTATTGTAACCCAATCGGGGCCGGATTGATACCATTCCGCTCTATTTTTCATCTTCGCTTCCTGAACAATACGATCCGGAACAACAGAATGAGGCATATTTTTTTTGGCTATTTCTTTTCTGTATCCCGAACTATCTTGGACACATAAAACAAGATCATAAGAGTTTCCCTTTCGCCCCCGATCTCTTATATCTAACACATAAAATCTTCTGCTGTCAACGGCCCGAAAAACAATTCCACCATGTACCACGGCACCGTAATAACATTTATATTGAACCGACATATCCAAATCATCAAGCGGTTTCGTGACAAGGAACGCGTAATCTTCTCTTGCCAATTCGTGAGCGTAGGAATTAGGAATCAGATCCGGACCTCTGTCAAATAATGGATTTGACCAAACGGGAGGATAAATAATTCTTTTTCCATCTTCTTTCCATTTCGGAATGCCAACAAATGTCCAGTTTCTTCCATTCTTTGAAATCTTTGTATCGAAATTTTTCATTCCGGTAGCCGATTCATTCTTCGTACAATCCGAACACGACTGCATTACCAACATTAGCACAATAAAAAGAAATGAAAAGGTTTTAATGTATTTCAAAATGCCCCCATTTTGATAATAATAGAATTATCATCTAAACTTATCTTTCTCTTTGATAAAAACCTCGGGCTTTTTCTAATGATACAAACCATTGCAGCGATATTTACCACTTGCTGTCTTTCTTTATGTTGGAATAACAAACTACCACCAAACTTGTCTGCCTTTCTCATCGATAGTAAAAATACGCTCTTGCTTTCTTGATTTTTCGGCAACTAACCAATACAATGCATTTGAAGGTACGTTGTTAAATATCAGCGGCCCTTTACCCGCTTTCTTTTCACCGAGTTCTTTCCACTTGCCATCCCAGTAAAATAATTTATAATTCATCCCCGGGGTTAAAAAAGTGCGTTTAATATTATCCGTAGCATTCCGTGTAACTTTTTGCGTTGTAGAAATTAGCTTTACCCTGATTAATTTTTTTGTGTTCGCTTTTAGGAAAACAATTTTTCCTTTTTTGGTTAAAATAAAAGGTGAGCCTGCTGGAATAATTTTTTCATGCACGTAATACGCAGGAAGATAGGCAATGTCGCGCCCCATATCAGTGAAATTAACTTTCTTTCCGGAATCTATAGCGCTCCAATGAATCGCTTTCCATTCACCGGTATTAAATACGCATATATAAGCATAATCCGTGCTATCGGGAACTTCTTTTTCCAAAGTTAATTTAACATCCGAAACCGGAGTATAGTCGCGAGTAACATCAATAATATTATTTCTGTCGATATATGGCGGAACCTTTTCCCATTCCGGCTTAATGGCAGCAAGACTGTTAGGTTGCTTTGCAAAAGTTTTGCGATAAACTTTCGCCTTGGCCTGACCTAAATGATATTCGCCCGGATTGGTAAGACCTCCCATAAAGATAATCACTTTGCCGTTTTTGTCGATAATCGCATTCCAGGCATGATTATTTCCCGTTTTAGCCCAATATGGCGTAAAATCACTCATTACCGGTATACCCATTGCACGCATGGCATAAATTGCCAGGTTCGTCATATCCTCGCATCTGCCCATTTTATTTTTAAGCATTTCTTTTAAGCCTTGGTCTGTGGATTGACGATAAAACCTCGAATCGAAGGTAAACCAGGATTTTATATCATTATTAATAAGTATGGCCGCCTGCACAGGATCATCAGGATTTTTTACCGAATCTTTTACCCACTGATATTTTTTATAAAAATAGGGCCGCCAATTTTCAAGAGGCTCATTCGTGCTACGGTAAGGTAAAATATATTCGCAAAACTGATCGAAATTAATATGCTTTGCCCACGGAAATTCTCTCCATGCTTTAAATGCAAGGTCAATATTGGTGATTAGGTATTCTGCCGTAACTTTGTTATAATCATAAATAATGGTATCCGGTTTATTTTCAATCTTTCCATAAATAGTTTCGAGAGAATCCCAAGCTTGAACCATCTTATCATAATTAGGATAATCCAAAACATTAAAGTGCATATCATTTCCGTTTGTATCGGCAACGATGTAATGGATATAACTTTGTTGCCCCATATTACCTATTAAGAAATAAGCGGCTTTTAATTTTAAGCTGTCTTCCGGCCTCTGATAATGTCGGATAACTTTTTCCAACTCGCTTCTGTTATTACCGGATTTTTGCAAAATTTCAGCCACATTGGCGGGAACTTTATAATGCGATTGACAGGCACTTAATAAAATAACTATAAAAAAATATAAAATTCTTTTCTTCATTTTAATCACTCGTCAAATTTAAATTTCCGGTAAAAATATTTGAACTAACATTTCTTTTTTATCGTTTGTCCGAATTTTTCTTACAATCTTTTTCCCCTTGTAAGTAACAGCCAACTCATAATCATGGTTTTGTTCAACATTAAAATTAAGCATATCATTCATATCATTTCGTTCTCCACGAGAAAAGCCTTCCGCAACAATCTTATTCCCATCCATTAACTGCACTTTCGCGCGTATCCTCTTTTTATCGATTTCCCCTTTTACTACGATTCTCAGATTTACCTTCTCTTTCGATTCATCTACCTTCGAATAACGATCCGTCACATCTACCGCCCATAAATAATTAGCCGTTGAATCAAAAATATCGTGATACGGGAGCCCTGTTTTTTTGAATGATACCGCATAAATTCCATATTGCCATGCACTATGATTGGCACGACCGGCTCTATCCTGGAACCAGGCTTTATCCAAGGTATCGCTTGTAATCGATTCAATAAAGTGCCAACCGTTATCCCATATTTCCGTCCAACTGTGATTTCCGATGTTATCGTACCACATAGGAACTCCGGTAAATCGTGCGGGGATGCCAACCGAACGACAAGCATCAACGAATAAGATTGCTAATCCCGTACATGAAGCAACTCCTGCTTCTATCGATTCATAGGGGCTTTGATCGGCTTTAGGTCGCTTTGTGGAATAGTGTACATTTACAATATCCCAAATTTTTTTATTCAGAATAAGCGCCGCTTCACCGGGAGAATTGTTATCCTTAACCAATCCGATAAACTTTTGGTAAAAATCTTTGCGCCAATTATCCCTGCGCTCGTGTATATTTGAATAGGGCAAAACATAATTCAAAAAGAGAGAGTCCGGAATACGTTTACCCCATTTAGTCTGTTTTCGGGCGAGATAAGCATATTTAAGGTTTTCGCATAAAAACGATTTTTTTAGTGTTGTCAAATCCCGTTCCGGCATATAGCTCAACAGAAAAGCCGCTCCGGTGATTTCTTCGTCGTTGCAATCGTTTAAAAACGCTACGAGTTCGGATCGGTTTTCTCCTGCCTTTTGCAACGCTTCTTTAACCATGGATTGATAAGCTGCCGGAATACGTTTCATATACGGGGATGAACAGTGAATTACGAAAATAACAAAAATGATAAACCACAAATTCTTTAAGTTCTTTTTCAAATACATTTTAGTCCTACCTTTATTAAGCATGACTCGGTTAAATTCAGACTACATTCTTTTAAAAAACTTTTGATATTCGGTATGTTTTTATAAGCACCTTATCTTCCCCAAAGAATTCTTTGTTTACTTTTAGTCCTTTTATAAACTTCTTCCGCTAATTTTGAAGTATATTCCGTAAGAAGTGTCTTAGCTTTTTTAGAATTCGTCTTATAAATTTTCAAAACTTTTTCTTCAAAGGGAAGCTGATTTTCGAATTCTTTCCTTTCAAAAGTTTCTTTTTCTTTTTTGATACAACCAATGAGGCTCCCGTAAGAGTTATCCACACTGTCGGCATAACCGGCAAATACGGGAAAAGCATAATCGCTCCTGCCCTTTTGTTTTTCAACATTTTTGAAGTGATTGGGTATTGCTTGTTTATAATCATATTTGTGATAGTTCTCGGGTACATCATTAATGCCGGAATACAAAGGGATAAACGGTTGAATGCATGGTCTGCGCGGGGCTACCCACAAAACGTTTCCTATATCTGCCGGCAACCAATTACGTAATTGCGCCACAAATCCGTATTGATTTGTTTCCGAGCAAATGCGCATAACAAAATTTTTATGAGGATTGCCATTATTAAATTTCGGATTCATCTCAAATTGTGTTCCCTCATAATGGTTGCGTAGTACATTCATTATATTTTGTACCGTCAGCTTCTTTTTCGGTTTGAATGAAAAAGGCAACTTCTCATAATAATGATATTGTTTTGACGATAATAAATTTATAGCTTGGACATGTCTCGGTATATTCCAATAGGCTTGCAAAACTTCCGGCGGCGTATAAGCCAGACGAAAATTAAATTTTTTACCGGATTTTGGATCATACCAACCCTTTTGAATAGCATAATCAACAATGTCGGCAGAACCCAAATAATTCGATGTATCTCGCAAATCGATTTCACCAATCGTATAATAATTAGGAACTACGGCTACCTCATTATCCGGTACCCTTTTGGCAATCCAATGGTTGCCTCTAACAACAGCCAAAACCCAACCTTCGTTAGGATCCGCAATGCAATAACTTCTCCCTGAATACGAATAGCCGATCTTTTCAATGATTTCACCTGCTAATTTAACGCCTTCCCTTGCTGTTTTTGCCCGTTCTGCTATTACCTTCCTCAGGAAATAACCTATTCCGCTATCACTTACACTACCCGCTCCTTCTTTGGAAAGGCAGCCGCTGGAAGCAATCGTAACACCCCATTCGTTCATGTAGGCATCCGAAAATTCCAACCCGGGCACCTCAAGCCATAAATAGCCGAATGTTTCCTTAACTTGATTTAATGCCCCTCCGTTTTTGAGTATGATTTTTTCATCCGGGGAATGAGAAATACGGGGTACTTTAAACCAATTTACTATTCGTTCGCCGCCGGCATCCTCGTTATGTGCCAGCAAAACGGAGCCGTCCTTAGTAGCATCTTTACCAACGATAATAGAAAAACTTGCGTAAAGATTAGCAAAAGAAAAAAGGAAGATAAAAACGAAAACTAATATATTTTTTTTCATTAAATCATACTCCGATTTAATTTAGAACTTATTAGCGCAACAATTCATCTTGCTTGTCCCGAATGGGCCGATAACAATATTTATTCAGCATTGCGACAGCACCAAGATCTCCGTGATCCCTTGCAACATTGGCCCAAGCTTGAATCGCTTCGCGAATTGCAATGTATGCTTCTTCGATGTGCCTGACCGCTTCTCGGTGGTTTCCGGCTTTCTCCGCAACAGCCGTAGCGCCAAAGGCTTCGGCGGCATCGAGAAATCGCACGGCAAAGAAAACTCTGCCGATGAGATAATCCAGTAAAGGGTAACCTCGCGGGTCACTTCGTTCACGGGCAATGCGTAGTGCAGCAAGAGCTTCCCGATATCGTTGGTGATCGGCTTTAATTGGTGCAGGCAATCCCCCCGCCTTGTAATGTTTGGTCATCAAATCGGGTATCGGAAATCCGAATCCGAGCCCATATTGGTCCAAATCGATCGTAATTTTTTCAATAATTTTCAATGCGCGAATCGCCGGCTTTGCCGCTGCTTTTCCCGTAACATGCGTAAAGAGGTCAAGATAGGCGCTCTCAGGAGTTACGGAAGAATCCCAACTGGCGCTGGCAAGGTAATGAATCGTGGGTATTAAGTCGCCGACCGTCCAATAGCGCGTGAGGTATCCGCTCCAACCACTTTTGCGCAATATCCTCATGATTTTGTCAAGTGAACCCGTAGCAAGTTGCGGAAGTATTCCCACGTTATCATCGGCTAAGGTAAAAGTAAGACAAGTAGGTAACCCTTTAGGCGGTCTTTGCCGCAAAAGGTCGATCTGCTTTAACTGCCTGCTTGCCGTGTAGTCAATAAAGCTGAGTACTTCGCCCCCTTTTGGCATTATCTTCGCAAGTAACGGAAAAAGCTCCGCAGTTATACCGCTGTAAATGAGTTTTATATTCGCACCGTCACCTCGAGCCGCAAGCAGATTCTTCTCGGCTATAAGTGAATCAAGGAATGCCAATGCCGCAAGATCGCTCTTCAACATATTTTCAACCCGTTTCCCGCCCCCCCTCGGGAAAGACGTACGTGAACGAGCGCGTGCGCATAGCTCGTCAAATGTGCCAATACTTTTAATATTATATTTGGCGTCAAGCATCTTATAAGCTTGCCTTGCCTGTTCCGTCCAGGCACGATGCTCCGGAACGCTTATCGCGATGTAATCCGCTTCGGGGTATGTGTCCACATAAGCTCTGAAAATTGTTGCTACCATCTCTCGCAGTAGCGGGTCATATATAGACTGTGACTTTCCGGGACCTGCCGTAAGATTACCAAGCTGGTGAACAGGTTCGGAACCTGGTAGTACTTTCATGAATTCCTTAGGCCATTCAAACGGCTGAATTCCAATTCCCGCTTCCATTCCAAAACGCTTTGCCTCGGCAAGAATACCATGTATCAGATGAGTACCCCGCTTTACAAGTTCTTTCGGTGTATCCGCACCTAAAAAATCCGGATTTATGAACTCAGTCATATTTTTTTCAAAGTGTTCACGTCCGATAGTTTCGGAATCAATAGGAAAGTGCTCACCAAAATAAAAGACAGGGGGCGGTTTCTTCATTCCTCGAAAACTATAGTCAACGAACGGTTGGGCCGGCCATAACGCTAGTAACACGCGATTAAATTTCATCTTAATAATTTGATGGATGAAACGTTTATTTTCGTCCAAACTCCAGGAAACAGGCCCTTCCGGCAGTACATTGACCAAACGCCAACATCGGATACGCATGTTAGGTTCGAGACGGATGTCCGATTCGGGGAATGTGAGTTTCCCAGGCGCTTTAGGAAACACATCTTCATAGATAAGATAGCGTACACCCCAGCGCTCGACGAGCTCATACACCGACCACAGCACAGCTACCGGGCTTCCCCCTGTTAGAAGTAGACACTGGGTGTCACCCTGCTTGAAGGGATGGATGAAGATGCCTTGTTCGGAAAGATTGGGCAGAGCAAGGGGCTTGGCTTCCGCGGGGAGATGCGCCTTCGTTGCTATAAAAATCACCAACTGTGCTTTATTAAGCTGAGTTGACGGTTGAACTTTTACCCCATATAATTTGTCGATATAGCGGCACAATTCCTTTGCAGCATAGCGCTCAAGTTCCGTTGCATCGGAATGCACAACGACAGCCACATTTTGGGCATGCATGATGCTGATAAAAAATATTACAAATAACCGGATTAATAGTTTTTTCATTTAATTATTATCCCATTTTTAAAATTTATCCATAGTTATTTTTTTTAAACGTTAACTCAAATTCCTTCACGCATGCATTCCGCCATCCATTAAGATATTTTCACCGTTGATATATGCCGATGCATCCGAGGCTAACAGCACTACCAGGCCCTTAATATCATCATTATTTGCCATACGCCCTACGGGTACTTTCTTGCTATAATTTTGGACGAAACGTTCCGGTTGATTGTTGAATAGCCCACCCGGGCTAATACAATTAGCGCGGATATTTTTATCTGCCAATACACGGGCAAGATACCGGGTTAGGTTGATCATTCCCCCGCGATGGAAAAAATAATCGGGCGGTAAATCCTTACTCATGTCCGTCCCTTCATAATTGGAAAGATCGGGGCCAAACATTCCCATCATCGAACTGATATTTACGATGCTACCACCGCCGGTTTGGGCAATTAGGTCGGCCATTTCACGCAAGATATCAAACATCCCGATCGCATTTACGCGCATTGATTCGGCAAATTGTTCGAGCGGCGCATTATAGCCTTTCATCGGACGGCTGACCGCATTATTAACAAAGACGTTAAGTTTACCGAATTCCTTTTGAATTTTTTCTTTCAAGGCCATAACCGATTTATGATCCGCCTGGTCGACCCGCATGGCGTGAACGTCCAAACCTCTCCTACGAAATTCTTGCGCAACTCTTTCCCCGTTTTCTAAATTTCGGGAGGCCGTAATAACCGTTCCGTCCGCTTCCGCCAATCCTTCTACGATACATTTTCCGTAAACTCCCGCGCCCCCGGTTACAAGAATAATTTTTCCCTTTAAGCTGAGTAAATCTTTTACATTCACTAAAATTTCTCCTTATTAAAACTCAGAATTTTAGAGAGTCGTTAAATCAATTATTTTCCCGTTTTGCGCTAAACTTTCTTTTGCTCCTATTAATGTTTTAATAATATTCTCCGTTTTTTCAAAAGACAAACGGGACTTACCCTCGCGTACCGATTTAATAAACTCCGTAAGATTCTCTTTAAACATTGAATAAGAATTTTGAATTTCAATTTGTCGCCAGCCGGCTTGTCCGAATAGTGTTAACTGAAAAGTTGCAGCAATATCCATAAACAGATGTACCGTAGCTAATAAACCCGTTTCAAACTTTACGATTACAATATCTTTGCCCGATTCGCTCACATGTTGCACCGATACGGCTTTCGGATCATCCAATAAAGCAAATAAAGCTTCCAGCATGTGAACGCCATATTTTATCCAATCTTTTTTACCGACAACCGTTGCCAGTTCAAGTTTACCCAATGACGCCATTTCCGTTTTAACGGCACGGCATTCACTTGAATAACGCATTGACGAACATGACATTAGAAACTTGCCGTTTTTCTGTTGCTCCGAAAAATACGCTAAGTCTTTTGTGGTAATTGCCAACGGTTTATCGATAAATATCGGCACACCGGCCTCAATGAAAGGTTTCGCCATCTCCACATGATTTTCGGGATCATCTCTGGCAAGTAAAACCGCATCAACATTGCCAATCATTTCTTCGGCTTTTTCAACAACGTTGTCTATCAGTGAAGCCTTTGCGATGTGCTCGGATATGTTTTTATCCTGAGTCCATACATGGGTAACTTTTG
This sequence comes from Calditrichia bacterium, assembly GCA_027039465.1. Taxonomy (GTDB): domain Bacteria; phylum Calditrichota; class Calditrichia; order Calditrichales; family Calditrichaceae; genus Caldithrix. The sequence continues at coordinate 34,485 of JALWEA010000326.1, forward strand.
CTCCGTCAATACCGAGCGTATCGCTGTTTGCTTGTAAGTAAGCGGGGATTCCGGCGAATCCGCATTTAGCCATTTCTTCTTTATTAAAATCACCGTTAATAATTGCCGACCAGGAATAGGGATGTCCGTTTCCTTCGCTCATTCCGATTATACCTAATTTTAGCATAATGCCCCCTTCGTCAA
>JALWEA010000327.1 GCA_027039465.1 Calditrichia bacterium
GCTTACTCCTTAGCATTAAGCTGTCATTTTAAGGCAGTGAACCACGGCCGGTTGCTCTTTTATGAAAGTTCCGAAACTTCCTCGAGTTTTAGTTCCTTGCGTAAAAACATTCCCGTGTACGATTTCGAATTACGGGCAATGTCTTCGGGCGTGCCTTCCGCAACGATGTAACCGCCCTGCTCTCCGCCTTCCGGCCCCAAATCAATAATCCAATCCGCCGTTTTGATCACATCCATATTATGCTCGATTACAATGACCGTATTTCCCTTATCCACCAAACGTGAAAGAACCTGCAGTAGCATTTTGATATCTTCAAAATGCAAACCGGTGGTCGGTTCATCCAAAATATAGAGCGTATTTCCGGTGCCCACCTTGCTCAATTCCGTTGCCAGTTTCACCCGCTGCGCCTCGCCGCCGGACAATGTGGTGGCCGACTGCCCTAATTTGATATAGCCGAGTCCCACATCGAACAAGGTTTTAAGCCGACGTTTTACAGTAGGAATATTCTTAAAAAAAGTCAAGGCTTCTTCCACAGTCATGTCCAGCACATCGGCAATGGATTTGCCTTTGTATTTGATTTGCAGTGTTTCCCGATTGTAACGTTTGCCTTTACAAACCTCACATTGCACGTAAACATCAGGCAAAAAATGCATTTCGATTTTTTTGATGCCGTCCCCTTCGCAATATTCGCAACGACCGCCTTTGACGTTGAAACTGAACCGCCCCGGTTTGTAGCCTCGAATTTTGGATTCAGGCAACTGGCTAAACAAATCACGGATGGGCGTAAAAAGCCCGGTATAGGTCGCAGGATTGGAACGCGGAGTTCTGCCGATAGGTGATTGATCCAAATCGATTACTTTATCGATGTTTTCAAGGCCCTCAATATGTTCGTAGGCCAACGGGTTTTTCTTGGCCTTGTAAAAATGTTTGGCTAAAGCGGCGTAAAGGGTCTCGTTAACAAGCGTGCTTTTACCGGAGCCCGAAACGCCCGTCACGCATACGAATTTACCAAGCGGGAAATTAACCGTAATCCTTTTTAAATTATTACCCGTGGCTCCGACAATGCGCAGAAATTTCCCGTTACCGGCACGCCGTTGAGGCGGTATCGGAATGGATTTCTTTTCGGACAAATATTGGCCGGTTAAACTTTTACGACTGCGAGCGATTGCCTTGGGCGTTCCCTGTGCCACCACTTCCCCGCCGTGAATTCCGGCTCTCGGCCCGAGATCAATCACAAAATCCGCTTCTTCAATCGTCTCCCGATCGTGTTCGACCACCAAAACGGTATTACCCAAATCGCGAAGCTGCTTTAATGTGTGAATGAGCTTTTGATTATCCCTTTGGTGCAAACCGATGCTCGGCTCATCCAGGATGTACATGACACCCACTAATTGGGAACCGATTTGCGTAGCCAAACGAATGCGCTGTGCTTCCCCGCCGGAAAGTGTGCCGGCACTGCGGCTTAATGTTAAATAATCCAACCCGACATTGATTAAAAATTGTAAACGCTTTTTGACCTCTTTAAGAATTTGATTGGCAATTTTGCTTTCCTGTCGATTCAATTTTAAATGTTCAAAAAATTCCAACGCTTCACGAATGGACAGTTCGGTAACTTCATAAATATTTTTACCGCCTACCGTTACGGCCAGCGATTCTTTTTTCAAACGGGTGCCACCACAAGCATCGCAAACCATATTATTCATAAAACCTTCAATCCAGCGCCGAACATGAACCGAACCGGTTTGCGTGTAACGTCTCAACAAATAATTGACAATGCCTTCGAAATTGCTTCCCCATTCAATGGGCGATTTCAGACGCTCGTACACAAAAGCAATTTTTTCCTCGCCGGAACCGTAAAGGATGATGTTGCGAATCTTTTCCGGTAAATCTTTCCAGGGCGTATCCAGACTAAAATGCAATCGACGCGCCAAATCCGCAATCATTTCATACAGCCATCCCTCCCGACGACCGCTCAAAACGGCAATGGCACCTTCGTTTATGGAGAGATCTTTATCCGGCACAATCAAATCCGGATCGATTTTGGTCAACACACCCAATCCGTCACACTTTGGGCAGGCGCCGTAAGGACTGTTAAAGGAAAACATGCGAGGAGCCGGTTCTTCAAAAGAAAGACCGCAATGCGGGCAGGCAAACTGCTCGCTGAACATGACATCTTCATCGGTGTCGGGTTTATTGATGTAAACAATACCGCCACTTTGTTTAAGGGCTAACTCGATGGAATCGGTCAAACGCTTTTGAATATCTCCGTTTATGACCAACCGATCCACAACCAATTCAATGGTGTGTTTTTTGTTCTTTTCCAAAACAATTTCTTCGTCCAACGAACGAATTTGGCCGTCCACCCGAACGCGTACAAAGCCGTCTTTTCGGAATTGGTTGAAAACTTCTTTGTATTCACCCTTCCTGCCGCGTACTACCGGAGCCAGCACCTGAAAACGCGTTCCCTTTTCCCAGGAAAGAATGGTATCCACGATTTGCTGCACCGTTTGTTTTTCCACCGGTCGACCGCACTGGTAGCAATGCATCTTACCCACACGGGCAAATAACAGGCGTAAGTAATCGTAAATTTCGGTGACCGTTCCAACAGTCGATCTTGGATTGCGGCTGGTGGATTTTTGTTCGATGGAAATGGCCGGAGAAAGTCCTTCGATGTAATCCACATCGGGTTTTTCCATCAAACCCAAAAATTGTCGGGCATAAGCGCTTAACGATTCCACGTACCGGCGCTGACCTTCCGCGTAAATCGTATCAAAAGCCAGGCTGGATTTTCCCGAACCGGATAACCCGGTTATTACCACAAATTTATCTCTGGGAATTTTAACATCTATGTTTTTTAAGTTATGTTCGCGTGCGCCTTTTACAATCAGATAATTTTTTTTATTCATCCTTACCGTGTTGTTTGATTAAATGCTTAGATTTCATTCCACCAAATCCATGAACGGAAACGAATTAATATCAACATGATTGAGATTGCTTTACCCGTCCCGGATTTTTGTTACCGGCAAGAACAGCTTGCCCTTCCGCACTACGTTCCGTTGAGGAATAAAACGTCGTCCAAAGTAACAACGATCATAAGGGCTTGTTCATTCCGTCCCGCTTTTAGGGAGTTCGCTACTATTGACATGTTATGGCGCCTCCGTCCCTCGATACGTCCCGATTCTCGGGACACTCGGGAACCGGACGCGGGCAAAGGCAATGGTTATCGAGTAAAGACCGCGCCAGTGGGATCGTATCGAGACATGGTTGCCTTACCAGTTCCAAGTTTCCGGGTAGAGCGGTTTGTTACCGCCCCGCTCCCCCACAGACCCGGACGAGCGGTTTTCCCGCATCCGGTTCCTGCTAATTCGGATTCGCTGAAAGATAACTATGG
>JALWEA010000328.1 GCA_027039465.1 Calditrichia bacterium
GGAAGATTTGACCAATAAAATGGAAAAGGGCGCAGAAGAATATTTCCAAAAAATCGATGAATTGGGCGGCGTGATTCCTGCTATCGAAAAAGGCTTTTTCCAAAAAGAAATCGCACAGGCTGCTTATCGCTATCAGGTTGAAATCGAAAATAAAGATCGGATTATTGTGGGGGTGAATGAATTTCAGGATAAAGATGAAAAAATTGACATCCCGCTTTTACAGGTTTCTCCCGAAGTGGAAAAACAACAGAAGGAGCGTTTGCAGGCATTAAAACGGGAACGCGACAACAATAAAGTTCAATCGTTGTTAAAAGAATTGAAACAGGCCGCCATCGAGAACCGTAATTTGGTACCCGTGATTGTGGAAGCGGCCAAAGCGTATGCGACCGTAGGCGAGATGGTGAATACGCTTAAGGAAGTTTTTGGCGAATATCAGGAACCCACGGATTTTTAAATCCAAAATATTTGGCGAGGAGAATAATGGAAAAGAAAATTAGGGTATTAGTAGCCAAAGCCGGTTTGGACGGGCACGATCGTGGCGCAAAGGTCGTGGCCTCCTTTTTTCGTGATGCCGGCTTTGAAGTGATTTACAGCGGTTTAAGACAAACGCCGCAAATGATTATCGATACGGCTATGCAGGAAGATGTGGATGTGATTGCCATTAGTATTTTGTCCGGCGCTCACATGACCGTTTTTCCGAAATTATTAAAACTGATGAAGGAAAACGGTATGGATGATGTGTTGTTAACCGGCGGCGGTATTATGAGCGATGAAGACATTAAAAAATTGGAAGAAATGGGCACCGGACGACTGTTTGGCCCTGGCAGTTCTTTAAACGAAGCGGTTAAGTACATCCGCGATTGGTATGAGAAAAACAAAAGTGCCAAGGATTGATTTCCCTTGGCACTTTGAAATTTTTTTATTTTTTAAAATAAAAAAATAAATACATTTATCCTAAAAAGCCCTAATGGGCTTAGATTCTCTCAATTTTTAAATATGCGGTGCAGATTTCTACTCATACACCAATCACGGCTAAATCCATGTCGATCAAGGAAATGAGGGGGTGCGTTAAACATCGCAATTTTTTTTAAAGGTTTCAAAAAGTAATTTTATTTGGGGTCAAAGTGCACAAAATCAACGAGCCCGATCAGTTTAAATCGCGGATTACGGATTGGCCTTTGGAAGAGCGCCCAAGAGAAAAATTGTTGGCATTAGGCACCGATGCTGTTTCCAATGCGGAATTAATTGCCATTCTTTTGGGGCAGGGAACGCCTAAAATGAATGCGGTGGAATTGGCTAAATTGCTGCTGCGCTCGTTCGGCTCGTTGGAAGCGCTTAGCAATGCCTCCTTAGCGGAGTTGCAGCAGGTTAAGGGCATCGGACAGGCCAAGGCGGTAAGTTTGATGGCCGCTTTTCAATTGTACCGCAATTTGCAAAAGGAAAAAGCCGAACGCGAAATAATCAGCTTCCGCGATCCCGCCAGCGTGGCCAGGGCTTATCAACCGATTTTGGGACATTTAATGCAAGAATCATTTTACGTTATTCTGCTCAATACCAAGCTGGAACGGATTAAAGATTTTCGTATCACAACCGGTACTTTGGATGCTTCGTTGGTACATCCGCGAGAAGTGTTTAATCCTGCGGTGAAATACAAGGCAAAGGGAATCATTGTCCTGCACAACCATCCCTCGGGCCAATTAACGCCATCCGCAGCGGATCGGGAAATTACCAAAAGATTGGTACAAAGCGGTAAAATTTTGGATATTCCGGTTTACGATCATATAATTATCACTTATGACGGTTACTTTAGTTTCAAAGAAAACGGACTTTTGGAATAACAAAGGGAAGGCAGTATGGCTGAAAAGAAAAATTTTCTGCAATTGGCAAAACTTCGCGAATTAGCCCTTAAGGGTGGTGGAGAAGAACGAATCAAAAAACAGCATGAAAAAGGAAAATTAACCGCACGCGAGCGCATTAAACTGCTTTTGGATGAAGGCAGTTTCGTGGAAATGGATATGTTGGTACGGCATCGTACGACCGATTTCGGCTTGGATAAACAACGGATTCCGGGCGACGGTGTTGTGACCGGATACGGTTACATTGACGGCCGTTTGGTTTTTGTCTTTTCTCAGGATTTTACCGTCTTTGGCGGAAGCCTTTCCGAAACGCATGCCATGAAAATCACCAAAATTATGGATCAGGCCATGAAGGTGGGAGCACCCGTTATCGGTTTAAACGATTCCGGCGGAGCCCGCATTCAGGAAGGTGTGCGCAGTTTGGGCGGCTATGCTGAAATTTTTCTGCGCAATACATTGGCCTCCGGAGTGATTCCGCAAATTTCGGCAGTAATGGGGCCTTGTGCCGGAGGCGCGGTTTATTCTCCGGCCATCACGGATTTTATTTTCATGGTCAAACATTCCAGTTACATGTTTGTGACCGGCCCTAATGTGGTTAAGACGGTCACACATGAAACGGTGACCTACGAAGAATTGGGCGGCGCCGTTACCCATGCTTCCAAAAGCGGCATTAATCACGGTACCTGTGAAAACGATGTGGATTGTCTGAAAAAAATACGAAAGCTAATGTCGTATTTGCCTTCGAATTATTTGGAAGATCCGCCAAGGATAAAAACCGGTGACGATCCGAATCGCATTGATGAAGCGCTCGACGATATTATTCCTGAAAATCCCAATCAACCTTATGATATGCATGAAGTCATTCAAACGATCATTGATAAAAATTCTTTTTTTGAAATCATGCCGGATTTTGCGCGTAATATTATTGTGGGATTCGCACGCATTGACGGTTATTCGGTGGGCATTGTGGCCAACCAACCTTCGCATCTGGCCGGTGTGTTGGACATCGATGCTTCGGTAAAAGGCGCCCGATTTGTGCGTTTTTGCGATGCGTTTAATATTCCTTTGATTACCTTTGAAGATGTGCCTGGCTTTTTGCCGGGAACCAATCAGGAATGGGGCGGTATCATTCGTCACGGGGCAAAATTACTTTACGCTTTTTCCGAAGCAACGGTACCCAAAATTACCGTTATTACGCGTAAAGCTTATGGCGGGGCGTACGACGTAATGAATTCCAAGCACATTCGTGCGGATGTAAATTTGGCCTGGCCTACGGCGGAAATTGCAGTGATGGGGCCGAAAGGCGCGGCTGAAATCATTTTTAAGAAGGAAATCGGCAATGCGGAAGATCCCGAAGCCATGCTGGCGCAAAAAGAAAAGGAATATCGCGAAAAATTCGCCAATCCGTTTTTAGCGGCCGAAATGGGATACATCGATGAGGTCATTGAGCCTCGTTTTACGCGTCGGCGTATTGTCCAGGCTTTGCACATGCTGGAGAATAAAGTTGAAACGAATCCGGCAAAAA
>JALWEA010000329.1 GCA_027039465.1 Calditrichia bacterium
GATTTGGAACGTATTCAACAATTGCAAAAAAAGTACGGCTTGCTTTTAATTGAGGACAATGCCCTCGGGCTTTTTTCCAATTTCGGTGATAAACCTTTGGGCAGCACGGGAGATGCTTCGATTTTTTGTTTTTACAAAACGTTGCCCATTCCCAATGGTGGCGCTCTGTTGTTGAACAATCCGGAATTGGATTTTGACGTGCAAATTGTTGATCCGCAGCGCATTTCCACTTTGAGTCGTTTGGCCGGGCTCATCTTCTTTTGGCTGGATTTGCATTTTGGCGGTTTGGGGCGAAAGCTGCAAAGTTTAAAAAGCAAATTAAGCGGCGTTGCCGATAAAATGGATGTGGATCGCGTACCGGTTCTGGATACGGGATTTGATACGAAACGCGCGAATTGGGGAATGGCGGGAATTTCGCATTATTTGGCTAGGCGTATTTCTCCTGAAAAAATTCGCGCAAACAGAAGACGGAATTTTCAATTTATGTTGGAACATATTCCTGAAAAATATCATTTGTTTTCGGAATTGCCGGAAGGAGCGGCACCCTGGTTCCTTCCCGTAAAACTGGGTAACAGGGAAGAGGTGTTTCGGGAATTAACGCAGCGGGGTGTGGACTGTGCCCGATTTTGGAGACAATCTCATCCGGATATCCCGGCAGAACGATTTCCGGCAGTACGAGAGTTACGCGATACCGTTTTGGAGTTGCCGATTCATCAGGATCTAAATGAAAAACATTTGTCCTTTATTTGCCATCAGTTTAATCAAATTGTGAAATGAGAAATGATCGAAGCTATTTTCTGGATTAGCATTTTAATCTTAGTATACATTTATCTTGGTTATCCCCTATTGTTATCTGTTTTAAAAAAGCTCTACTCAAAGCCGGTTCAAAGTAACGATCAATATTTACCGAAGGTAGCGTTAATTATTTCGGCTTTTAATGAACAGGATGTCATTGTTGATAAAATAAACAACTCACTACAATTAAATTATCCTGAAGATAAGTTGGATATTTGGGTTGTGTCCGATGCCTCTACCGACAGAACGGATCAATTGGTTAAGGAGGTTGGAAACGACAGGGTACATCTGTTCCGATTACAGGAAAGGCGTGGTAAAACGTTTGGCATTACAACTGTAATGGAGCAAGTGCACAGCGAAATTGTCGTCTTTTCGGATGCCAATTCCATTTACGATAGCAATGCGCTTAGAGAGTTGGTAAAATATTTTGCCGATCCTAAAATCGGTTATGTGGTCGGACATGCCCGCTATTACGAAGATCAAAAAAATGCCTCGGCACGGCAGGAAGACACGTATTGGTCATTTGAAGTTAAAATGAAGATGAACGAATCGGCTATTGGATCCGTAGTCGGTGGCGACGGGGCAATTTATGCCATCCGTCGGTCTTTGTTTCGTCCTTTGGACGAAGAAGATATCAACGATTTTGTCAATCCCATGCAGATTATTTTACAGGGCTATCGAGGCATCTTTAATCCCGAGGCGGTTTGTTTTGAAGAAGCCTCTCCCTCTTTCATGAAAGAGTACTGGCGTAAACGGCGTATTGTGAATCGTAGTTGGAGAGGACTTTGGAAAAATAGTCAAATTTTAAATCCGTTTAAAACCGGATTATATGCCTGGCAGGTTTTGAGTCATAAGGTTTTAAGGTGGTTGGGCGGATTCTTTGGCATACTTGTATTTTTAAGCAACCTTGCTTTGCTGTCAAATGGGAAAGTTTATGTGGCGCTTTTTATTCTGCAAATGGTGTTTCATTTGGTGGCATTCACGGGTTATCTTTTGGATAAAGCCGGTCGTAAAGCGCCGTTTTTAATAAATATACCTTATTATTTTGATATGGTTAATTTAGCTTCTTTGCAGGGTATTTGGGATGCTTTTCGGGGTAAGAAATATGTAACTTGGAAAACCATTCGGCAGGAGTAAAGATGGGCTATTTTGTTAAAGAAGCGGATCTGGAACGTGATAAACAAATTATGATTTCACTTTTGGAAAAAAACAGAACCAGAGATGATACCGATTATTCGAAACGTTATGACTGGATTTATTTAAACAATCCGTTCGGTAAAGCCACGGCCTGGATTATTTGGGATGATGCCAGGAATATCCCCGTCGGATTTACCGGTGCTTTTCCCCGTCCGGTGTTTGTGCATGGGCGGGAATTTGTGACCTGGAATTGCGGCGACTTTTCCATTGATAAAAAATATCGCACTTTGGGTGTGGCGGTTAAATTACGCAAAGAAGCCAAAATAGCGGTGGACAGCGGGAAAATCCCGTTTTTATACGCTCATCCCAACAAACGTATGGAAGTGATCCATTTGCGGGTCGGACATAAAAAAATCAGTCAAATGGTACGCTATGCTTTACCGTTAAAAATAGACCGTTATCTTAAAGAAAAGCTTTCTCCGACCTGGTTGGCTTCCATGTTGGCGCTGCCCGTTGATATGGTACAAAAATACCGGTTTTTGCTGAAAAAATCGTCCTCAGCTCAGGGAAAATTTAATGAGCGCGTCCGATGCACACCCGAACATGAGCAGCTCTTCGAAAAAATGAAAGAGCAATTCCCGATTGTTGGCAGCCGTTCCTGCCAATATCTACAATGGAAGTTTTCCGACCATCCCAATTTTCATTATAAACAATATGACTATTTTGAGCAGGGCCAATTACACGGCTCGTTGATTTTTATGCAAAGAAACGGTGTGATTAATATTATTGATCTTTTAACAGATAATTTGCAAAAATACGCCGCTTCATTGCTTTTGACTTTTATAACAGATGTTTATCGTAACCGATCGGCAAGTTCGCTTTCATTCATCCTGCAGGAGCACAACCCGCTTATTCCGATTATGAAACAAATCGGCTTCAAGCGCAGGGATGATGCCACCTCGTCCGTAATTGCTTATGCCAATCCCCAATTGCAGCCTGAGATAGCTCCTGTGGTTTTGAACGGAGCGAACTGGTTTATGACCGTCGGTGACAGAGATGCGTAACATTTATTGGAGGTATTTATGGATATGCACAAAGAAATTGTTGAATTTCTGTACGATGATTCACTGAAAGATGAATTCGATAATTTGGATTATGATGATTCCTTGCTGGAATTGGGAATTATTGATTCGGTTAAGATGCTGGACTTAATCAATTTTATTGAGAATAAATTTAATATTCAGGTAGATGACGATGATTTGTTTCCGGAGAACTTTGACAGTATTAATGCTATTGTTAATTACATTCAATCGAAAAAATAAGCGATAAACTCAGTTTAATCAGCTTGAAAGGATCAAGCATTGACTTTAAAAGAACTTAAATTAATCAAAGAAAAGTTCGGTTGGAAAGGGGTAACGCATGCCCTGAAATACAGTGCTTTGAATAAATTTACGTTTTACAAAGAACTGCAAGGTATGATTGTAACCATGGAGACCCTTGACCCCAAATATTTAAAAGGCAATCCCGCATATATTCATGATTTTTTGGATGAAACCCAACTGCGAATGTTCGCCAAAGATCCGGAGACGCAAATAACCGATGCTTTTTTGGATCGGGTATTGCCGAAAGGCGATCGGTGTTATGCTATTTTGGATGGGGAAAAATTGGCTGCTTATGGCTGGTACTCCACAAAACCGACGAATATCAACCGGGATTTGGTATTGCATTTTGATCCTCATTGGGTTTACATGTATAAAGGCTATACGCACCCGAATTACCGCGGCCAACGTTTGCATGCCATCGGGATGGCAAAAGCATTGGAGGCCTTTACCAAGGAGGGCTACAAAGGATTAATTTCTTATGTGGAAACCAATAACTTTGCTTCGCTTCGTTCCGTATTTCGAATGGGGTATCGCAATATTTGTAAAGTTCGCATATTCAAGGGAATAGGAAAATATCACATTACTACGGAACCGGAATGTGCAAAGTATCAATTCACAGTTAAAACACAACCCTAACCGGTTGCCGTACTAATTCCCAATTAATTCATGTGCCCATTCAACCATTCAACTAATTAACTATTTAACCAATCAACAGGTACATTACTGTGGCTGTCCTGATAATTGATGCTAAATCTAACCGCAAAGTAGCTTATGGGAAAAGATCTAAAAGAACGAACCAAAATCGCCGTATTTTGGAATATATTTAATATCTTATTTTCAAAATCATCCCGTTTAATCACTTCCATTATATTAGCCCGCCTGTTATTCCCCGAGGATTTCGGTCTGTATGGGGTCAGTTTAATCGTCATTCGTTTCGGTCGACGTTTAACAAATTTCGGTTTTTCAACCGTGCTTATTCAGAAAGATGAGATTAATAAAGCCGAAGTAGATACCATCTTTACGGCCAGCCTGGCAATTAATTTAACGGTTTTCGGGATTTTATTTGTCGGTGCACCCTATTTTGCCCGATTTGTTCACAACATAAAAGTTGTGAATCTGGTGCAGGCCATTTCGTTTACTTTTATTTTTAACACTTTTATCATGTTGGGGGAAAGTTTACTTAAACGTGAGTTGGATTTTAAACACATTTCCATTGCACGTTCGGTGCGCTCTGCTTCCAATTATATTACGGCCATTATCATGGCATTTATGGGCTTTCGCGTATGGAGTTTAATCGGCGGTGAATTAGTGGCCGTTGTTGTTAATATGGCCCTGATTCTTGTCTATGCCAAATGGATGCCTAAAATATATTTTAAATTGTCAATCTTCAAAAATCTCTATTCTTACGGAATGCGCGTTTCTGCCGTGCAGTATTTAAATTATTTTATTAACAACGTGGATTACTTGTTAATCGGCCGTTACCTGAATATGACAGCTTTGGGCTATTATGAACGTGCGTTCAATTTAATGAGCTTAACCCGTCGGCAAATCGGCCGCTCCATGAGCGAAGCGTTATTTTCGGCATTTTCCAAAATCAAAAACGATAAAGAACGCGTTGTTAAAAATCTTAAACAAATACTCAGCTATACGGCGTTAGTGGCATATCCCATTCTAATCGGGCTTATTTTTCTTGCGCCATCACTAGTTTACAACTTATATGGCCCTCGATGGATTCTGACCATCCGTCCGCTGCAAATAATGTGTGTCTCCGGTCTTTTCCAAACGGTTATTACGGGGTTCTTTTCGGTTATCTTTGCTTTGGATTTTATCAACGCGCGTATTAAGGCGCAGGTCATTTATTTGGCTTTATTAGCGGGCATTATTTATTTACTCATTCCTTATGGAATTAACGGAGTGGCGGTTGCGGTGGTGTTGGCAAGCATGGTTTATGGAGTGCTGATTTTGCGCATTATGATTACTCGCTTGCCATTTAGTTTGAAGGATTTTTGGCAGACGCAAAAAGCACCTATTTTGTATAGTTTTTTTCAAATTATTTTTACTTCAGTTGCACTAAAATTATCAATGATATATTTTGATATTAAAAGCATTCCGATGTTTTTTATTTTGTCTGCGGCCTCTGTGCTCGGTTTATTAATAGCTCATCTCGTTTTTCGCAACGAAAATTACAGCAATTTAATTCACGAGATTACGGAAGTAATTCAGAAAAAACGCAAAGCTCGTTTAGCCAATGGGAAAACGCCGAATGGAAAATAATCTGCAAAAAATCGAAGTACCTTGGGGTGCTTGGTTTCAGGATCGAAAAGAAGCATTTTTTTTGCCGGCCGCGTGGAAGATTGATTATTTTGATTTGAAGCGTCAAACGCCCGTTAATGAAAGGCGTATCACAGAAAAATTACAATCGTTAATTTCCGAATTAAAAGAGCGGCGTCCCCATTCGGTTGTGATAGCCGTTGATGATTTAACGCGTCCGGTTTACTTGGGTGAATTGCTTCGCGTATTATTGGAAATTCTTCATCAGTCCGGTTTGAAGCAAGAACAAATTATATTCTTATTCGGATTAGGGACGCATCGCCCATTGAGTGAAGAAGATATGGCTAAAAAGTTGGGTGCGGAGATTGTACGGAAATATCAATGTTTGAATCATCATGTGACAGAAACGGAAAGTATCGGCGAAACGTGGGGTAAAACAGATGTTAAAATCAATCGACATTATTTGGCTGCCGATTTTAAAATCGTGATAAGCGGATTAACCCCACACAGCTTTGCCGGATTTAGCGGCGGAGCCAAAATGATCATTCCCGGTTTGGCCGATATGGAAATCGTTGCCAAAACACACAAATCGGTTATGATGGGTTTCATGGGCAAATTAGGAGAAGTTGAAAATAACCGGTTTCGTAAAACCATCGAAACATTGGTGCGCAAAGTCGGACTGGATTTTTTTATCGGGGTGGTTCTAAATGGCGACCGTACCATTGCCGATATTTATACCGGCGATTTTATTGAAGCGCACCGAAAAGCAGCCGAAGCAGCACGCAGATTATATCAAGTAAACATTGACGACCATGCTCCTTACGACGTGATATTATTGAATGCTTTTCCAAAAGATACGGAGCTATTGCAAGCTGAAAACGGGTTTATTCCGTTAAAATCGGCCGGAGCGCATCTGGTTAAAGAAGGGGGTACGGTCATTCTAACTTCGGCTTGCTCCGAGGGAATGGGGCATCACGGCCTGTTTGAACCAGGTGGAAAGTTGTACCATCCGCCTCGACCGATACGTTTTCTAAAAGGCCGCCGGTTTGTCTTTTATTCACCGAATATTGTCCCTGATGAATTTTACAAATTATTTCATAATGAATATCTATTCTTAAGAGAAAAAGACAAATTGGAAAAATACCTAATGCAATCTATTGAAGGGAAAGCACGAACTGCCGTTTTCCCTTATGCCAGTTTACAAATAGTGGGTAATTAAACATGCCTTTAACTGCATTTATTTTCTTAGCGTTGTATTTTACCGGGCTTATTTTGACGTTTCGTCATCCGTATTTTGGGATTGCGACTTATATTTTTGAATGGCACAACCATCCGCCTTATATGTGGTGGGGTAAAAATTTGCCCGATTTACGCTGGTCGCTTTTGGTCTCGTTGGTAACATTAATTAGTCTGTTGATTAATTATAAAAAACTAAGGCCTTTGAAAAACCCCAAATACAATCTGATCTGGTGGTTGGTTGCCATGACTATTTGGGTATATTTCATCAGCATATTTTACTCAATAGATCCGGCATCCAGTTTTCGCAAAGCCGAGTTTTTTTACAAATTAACCATTCAAATCTTTTTAATGATGTTTTTGATTCGTGAAATCAAGCATTTCCGTGTGGTTATTTGGACATTGATTTTGGGTGTTGCCAATTTCGGACGCATCGCTTATCAAAGAGGCAGTAATCGCTATGTGGGCGTTATTGCTCCCAATGCAACAGAAGAAAATGCCATAGCCGCGCATGTGGCGGCGGTGTTTCCCTTTTTTGAATTATACTTTTTGGTGGGTAAAAAATGGGAAAAAATCATTACGGCACTTTCAATACCGTTTATTTTGAATTTAATAATTTTGGCAAATTCGAGAGCCGCTTTTGTGGCTTTGGTTGTTATTGCGGGGCTTTCTCTAATTTGGATTAAGGGGCGCCTTCGTTGGCAAGTTTTGGCCGGTACATTCATTGGCATTCTATTGGTGCTGTATTTAGCCAACGATCAGTTTTGGCAACGACAGCAAACAATTGATAATTATAAACAAGAAGGCTCGGCAGTCAGTCGCATTTATCTGTGGCGTGGCGCTATAAAAATGTGGAAAGATCATCCCATGGGGCTCGGAGGCGGAGGCTACCAAAAATTGGTCATGGATTATGTACCGGAGTTAGCCGAAATCATGCAGGAGAAAGGGGCAAAAACCGTTCATAATACTTTTTTGCTGGTATTGGTCGAGTGGGGCTTTGTCGGGGAAATAATTTTTATTGGTTTTTTAATCCATGTCTTCCTGATTCTTCAAAATATAATTCGTAATTATCGGAAATATCCGTTTGGCCGTTTTTATGTAGATGCAATTGCCTTGCAAATGGGATTGTTGGCCATTTTAACAGCCGGTATTTTTCATAATCGCAGCTATTCGGAGGTCATCTATTGGTTTGGCGCGTTTGCCGTGGCGTTGCGGAATATTCAAGTAACGGATATTGAAGAGCTTGAAGATGAAGGATCGGAAGAAGATGATGCTTTAATAACACAAGGGGTTTAATCGTTCAGTGCGTAGGAAGATTTTATTTTTAACGGTAAACTTCCCACCGAACAATTCGGTCGGAACACATCGAGTGGCAAAAATTTTAAAATATCTGGATCCGAAACGGTTCCAAATTACCGTTTTGACTTTAAAAGAAGAATATTATGATTTGAGCTTTGGTAAAAATTCGGATGATGCGACCAAAATTCCCAAAACGGTGAAAGTGGTGCGCAGCGATAAGACGGATGTAACCTATCCGTTTACCAAAGTCAAAGCGCTCATTAAAAAATATTTAGGTCGGGGTAAGAAAGAAACAGAAGCTATTAAGCATAAAAAGGCAAAAACAATAACCCCATCGAAGATCTCGTTAAAAAAATCCAAATCGGAATGGAGCATCGATGGATTACGTAATTTCCTGTTTGCCATTTTTGAATTTCCGGACAAGTATATCGGTTGGTTGCCTAATGCCGTTCGTGAAAGTGTACGTTTGATAAAAGAAGAAAAGATTGAAGCTATTTTTACAACCGCCCCGCCGCATTCGCTATTTTTAATGGCCTTACTTGTTAAAAAGATCACCAAAGTGAAACTCATTTTGGATTATCGTGATCCCTGGGCCTTATCCCGTTGGGATCGAGGCAATTCCATTAAAAGTGTCCTTGAACGGTGGTTGGAGCAAAGCGCCATAAAAGCAGCCGATCTTTGCTTATTCGTTACTCCTAAATTGCAGGCTGAGTATTCCAAGGCTTATGCACAGTATGATCCCAACAAGTTTAAAGTTTTTTCCAACGGTTATGATCCGGATGATTTTAAACATATAATAAAATCTGATTTTTCGGCGCCGGACAAGGATTATATATATTTTGTACATTTGGGCACGTTATACAAAAAACGTGATCCCTCGAATTTATTTAAGGCCATTGCCGAATTAATAAATGAAGGTGTGCTGAATCCTCAAAAAGTTGTTTTTGAATTCATAGGAACGGTTGCCCGTGAATTGCGCGGTATCTATGATTTGGTGAAAGAATTAAAGCTACAAGAAGTTGTGCGGTTCTCCCCGCCCGTTCCGTTTAAGGATAGCCTGCAAACCATGTACAAAGCCGACGGACTCCTTTTGATTCAACCGGGAACGGATTTACAAATTCCGGCAAAATTATTTGAATATATGGTAACCGGAAAACCGATTTTAGCCATTGCCGAACCTGATAGCGCTACGGAACAGGCCATTTTACAGGGACGGCTTGGAGTCTTCGCACCAGCGGATAATATTGAGAAAATTAAAACATCCATGGTAAAGTACTTAGAATTAATTAATAATAAAATAGAACCGAATAAAGCATACATTGAGTCATTTGATTATAGTAAATATATCAAGATTTTAGAAAAGGATCTGGAAAACATTTAAAAGATGAAAATTAAATTAGCACATTTGATCAATTTTATGTCGCCGGCAGGCAAGGAAATTGGCATCGTAAAATTGCTAAATACCCTTAATCCCGATCAATTTGAGACCACACTCATTGTAACGGACAAAATATTTGATCAGCTTGGTTTGAATATGAATAAAACCAAACTGATTGTTCTAAACAAAAAAAAAGGAAACGATCTAAACATTTACTTTAAATTATATCATTTGTTTAAAGATGAACAGTTCGACATTGTTCACACCCATGCCTGGGGAACCTTGGTTGAGGGAATTCTGCCGGCTAAACTTGCCCGTGTTCCGGTAGTTGTTCATGGTGAGCATGGTACGTTCCATAAAGATTTTAAACGCAAAGTTGTACAAAAACTGTTTTTCAACTGGGCGGACTATTTGCTTACCGTGTCGGATGTGTTAGCTGACGAAATTTCTGCAACGATCGGTATTAAACGATCTAAGTTACATGCCATTTTAAACGGTGTTGATGTGGAAAAATTTGCTCCGAATGAGCAACAAAGAATGTTCTACCGCAAAGAGCATAAATTTACTGATAAAGATTTTATAATCGGAACCGTGGGCAGACCGAAGCCGGTTAAAAATCAGCAGCTAATGATTCGGGCATTAAAGGAATTATTGCCCAAATTCCCTTCCACGCATTTTGTTATTATCGGCGATACGCCTCTTAATTCGCAAAAAGGATATTTGCGTTCCTTGGCGGGAAAACTCGGGATTGACGACCATGTACATTTTTTAGGGGTTAAGCAGGATATCCCGGGTTATTTAAATATGTTTGATCTATTTGTTTTGCCGTCATTAAGCGAAGGATGCTCCAATGTATTGCAGGAAGCAATGGCTACGGGATTGCCGATTGTAGCCAGCAATGTGGGAGGCAATCCCGAGTTGATTCGCCACGGAGAAAACGGGTTGCTTTTTGATGTACATGATTTGAACGATTTTGTTTCGCAATTGACACGTTTGATGAAAGATGAAAAACTTCGTGAGAAATACGGACAAAATGCACGACAGAGTGCGGTTCGTGACTTTTCGCTGCAAACAATGATTTCTGCTTATTCGGAATTTTATATTAATGCGATGAAAAATGTTCAAAAAGGTAAATAATGGAATTTCTTAATAGGGTTTGGTCCTTAAATTTTGTACTAC
>JALWEA010000330.1 GCA_027039465.1 Calditrichia bacterium
GTGGGAAACAAATACCCGCACCAAAATTTGCCCGTCCCGAACGGGACGGGGTGGACAACGAATCGCCGCACCATCATGTCATTGCGATCCCGATGAAGTCGGGAGAAACAATCCCTTCCACAATTTTCGGCCGGTGCTGCTTTGGAAGGGATTGCTTCACTCTCCCGCTCGCAGGCTCGCGGGATCGTTCGCAATGACAATGCTCTATGAATAACGATTTTCCCATTTACCCATTCAACTATTCAACCATTCAACTCTCATCCGATTAACGAATATACGCATAACGGATAACGTTTCCCTTAACTCTTATACCATTAACTCTGAACGTCCTCCATCACTTCCCCGCCTTGGGCGTAGTTACCTCGTCCACCAAATACAAAATCGATTCGTAGGGAATGCCGCTGTGTTCGCTCAATCCGATTTCACAGGTGCGACTGGTGGAAAAGCCCCGTTTCACTTCCGTTGGAATTTGCTCCTTAATCGTTTTCAAGCCCGCGGCGTTTAATTCCGGTACGGTAAAACCGCGGTCACCGGCAAATCCGCAACAATTGGTGTCGGGCATGACCACCTTTTCAGAGCACATCTGAGCCAAACGCACTAGGGATTCTTCCAGCCCCATTTTCTTGGCACTGCAAACCGGAAAAACGGACACCGGCTCGGACGTTTTGTGAAATTCCAAATAGGGCGTTAAATATTTCAGCGTGAACTCGATGGGTTCAAAAAGCTGCAAGCGTTTGTCCAATGTCTCCTTCATGGTGTACAAACAGGGACTCATGTCCGAAAGCACGGGCAATTCCCCGTTATTGGTGGCTTTCAGCAAAGCTTCTTCCAACTCCTTGGCCTTGCGTTGGCCCACTTCGAACAAGCCTTTGCTGGAAAAAGCCATGCCGCAACACAACCGATTGACGTTTTCCGGATAAATCACCTCATAACCCGCTTTTTTCAACAATTTGTGGGTTAAGCGGGTAATGGGCTCGGCTTGCGCGCTGTCGGGCAAAACGCCCATGGAACGCGTGATGCAGGAAGGGAAATAAACCACTTTGCGCGGCGCCGAAAGATCGGGCGTGTAATTCGGAATACCTTTACCCGGCTTGGGCATGTACGGCGACCAACGCGGCAGCTTCTTAAACGTCACGGCGCGTAAAGCTTCGGCTAGGGAAAGCATCAATTTTCTGCCCAAAATCGTGCGGAAGAAATCGAGCACACCAAATCCGACGCGCGCCCAGGCCGTAACCGCACTCATGTTATCGGCAATCAGCTCCGCCAATTTGCGCGTGCGCGGAGTAATTTGCTCATGCCGCAGCTCTTTGATCAGTTTGCCCGTGTCAATGCCCACCGGGCAGGTCAGCGCGCACAAACCGTCGGTAGCACAAGTGGCATTACCGTAATATTGATAGCGTTCATTCAGCAAAGCCAAACGATGCGGCTCGTCGCCCGTTTCGCGCAAATGCGTCATTTCGCGGTAAATTACAATGCGTTGGCGCGGCGAAAGGGTTAAATCGCGGGAAACACAACTGCTTTCGCAAAACCCGCACTCGATGCACGTATCGATCAAATCGTGGGCCTTATACATGGGCTTGATGGATTTGAGATGCAACTCCGGATCGTCGTTAATCAGCACGCCGCGATTTAAAATATTCTTGGGATCAAATAACTGTTTGATTTCCTTCATAATGCCGTACAGGTCTTCGCCCCATTCCAGCGGCACAAACGGCGCCATATTGCGTCCGGTGCCATGTTCCGCTTTCAAAGAACCGTCGTATTCGTTGACCACCAAATGGGTCAATTCATTAATGAAATTGGCGTAACGTTCCACCTGCCCGGGCTGGCTGAAATCCTGAATCAACACAAAATGCACATTGCCGTCAAAAGCATGTCCCCAAATGATGGCATCGTTGTATTCGTACTTGGCAAACAGGCCCTGCAAATCGGTAATGGCGCGCGCCAGATTCTCGTAAGGTATGGCAATATCTTCGATCACCACCGTGGTGCCCTTTTCGCGGGCCGCGCACACGGAGGTAAACAGCCCTTTGCGCACATTCCACAAAGCCGTGATCTCATTAATGTTTTTGGTGAATTCAATGGGGCGCACTTTGGGAATGTCTTTTAATTTTTCGACAATGTCCGCAATCTGCCGATCAAGTTCCTGAGGATCATTAGCGCGGGTTTCCACCAACAAGGCAGCCGCTTTATCATCCAGCTCTTTTAAGTAAGAAGGCATCAGCGGTTTGTCCTGTACGGAACGCAACGAAGCGCGATCCATCAATTCCGCGGCATTCACTTTGCACTGACGTAAATAGGGAATGGCCGAACATGCCGTCGGCACGTCAGGAAAAATGATCAGGCTGGTGGCTTTGTCTTTCAAATCGTCAATGGTACGAAAAGTGATCTCCGAAACAAAGGCCAGCGTTCCTTCCGATCCCACCATCAAATGCTCGATGATATCCAAGGGATCTTCGTAATCAACCAAGGCATTCAGGCTGTAACCGGTGGTATTCTTTAAACGGTATTTTTTACGAATCTTTTCCACCCAATCGGGATGCTCGAACAGGCGTTTGCGAATATCCGTCAATTGATTAATGAAATCCTTTTTGGTCGCCAGGAAGTTGCGGCGACTCTCGGCATCGCGTGTGTCCAAAATGGTGCCGTCTTCAAACACCATACGCAAACCGGCCAAAGTGTGGTAGCTGTTGTTGCCCACACCGCTGGTCATGCCGCTGGCATTATTGATCAAAATACCGCCCACCTGTGCATGATTAATGGAAGCCGGATCCGGCCCGATGCGTTTACCGTAAGGCTGCAAATAACGGTTGGCTTTGCCGCCCAAAACGCCTGGTTGCAAAGTAATGGTCGAAGCGTCGTCACTCACGGAATAATGCCGCCATTCGGAAGAGACCAGAACCATCAATACCGAATCAGTAATGCCCTGACCGGAAAGACTGGTACCCGAACCGCGAATGGTTAGGGTAATATCCATTTCATGACAGGTTTTAATGACAAAGCGGGCTTCTTCTTCGTTGTGCACCTTGACCACCAATTTGGGAATCAGGCGGTAAAAACTGGCATCCGTACCAAAAGCCAGCGTGTTGAGATCATCATGCAATAAACGATTTTTAGGGATTTGGTTTTTTAATCGATCGTAAAGTTCCTGGTACTTACCTGTAAGCATTTAAAACTCCATTTGCTTGTTTCCGATGGAGCTCTGGAAATGGGAACTGGGAACTTGGAATTTGGAACTGATACAGCGCCCGGTTCCCGAGTGATTCTGCCGACACTTGTAGGGGCGAAGCATTTCCCTAACAAATAAAAAAATAATCGGTGTTTTTGGTTGTACAACGTTAAATTTTTTGACTCTGAAGCGTT